>JALYXI010000051.1 GCA_030947245.1 Acidobacteriota bacterium | reverse complement strand
CGCCATTCAAGCGCAATCAGTTCGGCGTCACGGCGGGCGGGCCGGTTGTTTTGCCAAAGATCTTCAACGGGCGGAACAAGCTGTTCTTCTTTTTCGACTATGAAGGGCTTCGCGAGCGCAAGGCGCTCACCAGCACCTTGAGCCTGCCCCCTGCTGCCGACCGTACCGGTGATTTCTCAGGGTCGAGGACCATCATTTACGATCCCTTGACCCGTGTGGTCGATCAGAGCGGCGCACTCGTTTCGGAGACCGCTTTCCCGGGCAACATCATTCCGGCGAGCCGGATCCAGAACGCATCGAAACTTCTTCTGCAACGCTATTTCCCCCTGCCTAACAATGTGGGAAACAATCCGTACGCGAACAATTACATCTCCAATGAAGGCCGCCGGAACGACGGTGACCAGTACACCAGCCGGGTGGATTTCATTCAGAATGCGGTGTCGACGTTTCAGTTCCGGTATAGCTATGGAAAAGACCAAGGCTATCTTCCCTTAACCACACCGGGACTCGGCTACTTCAACAATGTCATTGTGCATCAGGGCGTGCTGAGCCACATTCTTGTGCTTGGCGGCAACAAGGTGAA
Organism: Acidobacteriota bacterium; assembly: GCA_030947245.1. Taxonomy (GTDB): domain Bacteria; phylum Acidobacteriota; class Terriglobia; order Bryobacterales; family Bryobacteraceae; genus JALYXI01. Next base: position 7,952 of record JALYXI010000051.1, on the reverse strand, counting down.
CGAGTTCAAATTCGGCATTAGCCGCCTGGAAGCCGCAAATCAGCAGGGATCGGCAAATACAAGAAACGTAGTACAGGAATTGGGAATCGGTGGAGTTCAAACGGACATCGCGGCGTATTGGGGAGTTCCGGTGATCCAGTTTGGCGCCGGCCTTTCCGGTGTTGGCGAGTGCAGCGATTGCCCGTTCATCAACTACGATACGACCTTTCAGTGGACCGACAGTTTTTCCTGGACCAAGGGTAAGCACAGTTTCCGTTTTGGAACCGATGACCGGCGGACGCGCTACAACCAGATAGGAGCGGTGGTGCCGCGAGGCAGATTTACCTTCGGCGGTACTTACACAGGAGACCCCTCAATGGCTGTCGCGCCTCAGAACGCCATTGCCGACTTCCTGTTGGGCTACATTCAGACTTCGGAAGGCCAAACCGGTGCGCCCATCGCAAACTTCCGAGGCTACTCGCTGAACTTCTACGCGCAGGATTCGTGGAAGCTCACGCCGAAGCTGACGGTCACTTACGGTTTGCGGTACGAGTTGGAACCGCCGTATTTAGACAAGCATGACAACATCGTAAACATCGATTTCCATTGGGCCAACGATATGCTGCCGGTGTATGTGCGCGCGGGCACGGGCGATCCGTTTGAAGGAAACCCGCCTTTCAAGCTGCCGTCCAGCGTGCCTTACGTCCGCGATGGGCGCTTCGGCCGGCGTGCTTACGCGACGGACTACCGGAACTGGGCTCCCCGCATCGGGATTGCATATAGCGCGGATTCTAAAACCGTGATCCGCACCGGCGCGGGCATTTTCTATGTGCGGGATATCGGCAATGCGCAATTCGATCTGGTTCGCAATGCCCCGTTTACGATCCGGCGCAACGAGAGCGCCTCCTCGAACATCGTACCCTCGCTGACCTACCAGGTCCCGTTCGTGCAGACCGGCGCGCCGTCGTTCATCCTTGCCAATGAGTATGGCCAGAAGACACCGCGGATCTATCAGTGGTCGTTTGGAGTTCAGAGAGAGCTTGGCGGCAATAGCTCCCTGGAAGTTTCCTACTTGGGATCCGCGGGTGAGCACCTGCAGCGGCTCCAAACATACAACACGGCGCTTCCCGGGCCTCCGGCGAACATCAACAGCCGGCGTCCGTACTTCCCCATTTACTCCGGCGGCTTTCAGGTTCTGGCCGATCCCAGCCATTCCAGCTATCATGCGCTGCAGGCCCGCTTCCAGAAGCGCTTCAGCCGCGGCTTCACGGTGCTGAGTTCTTATAGCTGGAGCAAATCCATCGATAACGGCAGCGGCATTCGCACCGTGGATGGCGATTCGCTGACTCCGTCGAACGATTACAACTTGAGAGGAGAACGCGGACTTTCCGCTTATGACTTCCGGCATCGCTGGACCACGTCATTCCTTTATGAGTTGCCCTTCGGCAAAGGAAAGCAGTTCCTGGGAGATGCGAATGTGTTTACCAACGCGATCCTGGGCGGCTGGCAATTGGGCGGGATCGCGACTCTTCAGAGCGGATTTCCGTTCACCTTATACTGCGGAAGCGGAAACTTTCAGAATGGCGGGGACAACTGCTATCCCGACAACTTAGGCGGCCCCAGCGCCTTGGCCATGGATCAGCGCGGCCCTGGCCACTGGTTCAACACTGCCAATTTTGTCAACCGCGTGGCGGACCCCACACTGCCGCAATACCGTTATGGCAGTAATGGGCGCAACAATATACTCGGACCGCCGCTTGTAGACGTCGATTTCTCCGCCACTAAAAACTGGAGACTGGGAGAAACCCGCGGGCTTGAGTTCCGCTCCGAGTTCTTCAACCTGCTGAACCATCCCATCTTCGGCCAACCGAATACTACGGTGGGCAACGGATTCGGCACCATCGGCGGTACGCGCATCGATGCGCGAGAAATTCAATTTGCGCTCAAGCTGAATTATTGAAGCAGTTAGAGATCGGCGGGGATTGGGATACCATTCGCCGCAATTTCGATCAGCTTGTCTTCGAAATCCGTATTCATCTTTGCGGTCTTCGGATGGCGCTGGTACCACAAGTAGGTCTCTCGAAGGCCTGTATCGAAAGGTGTAGGAACCAGTTTGAGCACGCGTTTCAGCTTGCCCATTGCTTCGGTGATGGGCGGCAGATCGAAATAGATACCGAAATAGGCGGGGTCACCCATAGGGTTGCCGCCCGCCTCGGCGATCCGGTCGCGGGGAATTTTGACCACAGAAAGCTTCTTCTTGGCGGCCTTCGCGAGCGCTTGCAGTAGTTCCATCTGGGTAACCGGCCTCTCGATCCCAATGTTGAAGCTTTCGCCCAGCGCGGCTGGATCCGTCATGGCTTTCAACATCGCCGTGACCAAGTCTTTGATGTAAACGAACTGCATCAGCCGGCCGCCATCCCCGGGAACAATCAGAGGGCGCCCCACGCGCAGGCGGTCCCAGAAGAACGCTTCCCGGTAAAACGGATTTTCCGGGCCGTAGATGAAAGGCGGCCGAAAGGTGACTACGGGGAAGCCGGTTCGCTGATGGAGCCGGAACAACATTCGCTCCGTCATAGCCTTGTTGCGGACATAGTTGTCCTGGGCATCGTCCGGGGCAAGCGGGTCGTCTTCGTAATGGTTCAACCCGTCGCCGTAAGCGGCGATGGAAGACATGAACACATAGCGGGTAAGACGGTCGCCAAGGGCCTGCACCGTCCCTTCGATCTGCTGGACCGTGGTGCCGCGCTCCCAATCGTACGCGTTGTCGAAGACGATCTCAAAGCGGCGGCCTTCCAGAACGCGCCGCATCGCTTCGGGGTCGTTGCGATCGGCCTGCAGGTTATCCACCTTCTTGCCAAACGCGTGCTTCGGTTTGCGGTGCAAAACAGTGACGTCATGCCCGGCTTTCAATAATTCCGCGACAAGCAGCCTGCCGATGAACGCGGTTCCACCAATTACCAGGACTCTCATGCTTTTCTCAGTCGGGTAATCAGCTCCTCGCCCTGCATCCAGCGAAGCTTATATTTCAGCTTGTGCGCAATCTTCATACTTTCTCTTTCTGGCAAACTGAACCTGCTCCTTAGCGTACTTGGCGGGGCTCCGGCCAAGCAATTTGCTATCATAACAATTCGATGCGTGAACGCGCGGCATCAACTTTAAGCGCGGTCATCGTGGATGACGAACCGCTTGCTTCCGGTGAACTTGCGTTTCTTTTGAAGGATTTTCCCGATGTCGAATTAGTGGCCACTGGGCGCAACGGACTGGAGGCGCTTACGCTAATCGAGAAATTCGAACCGGACCTCGCTTTTTTAGATGTTCAGATGCCCGGCCTTGACGGTCTCGGAGTGGTCCGGCAGCTTCGCGAACGCCAGCCCGACTATCTGCCTTATTTCATCTTTTCTACGGCCTTCGAGCAGTATGCCGTCGAGGCTTTCCGGCTGGAAGCTCTGGATTACGTTCTGAAGCCGGTCGATAAGGCCCGGTTGGCTGAGACAATCGAGCGAGCACAACGCTACCTCCAGGAACGCAACGCCGCTCCCACAGAACCCTCTGCGATTCACCCGAAACTGATGGTCCGGTGCGGAACCCGGAACCTGATTGTCGATACGGCGGAGCTGGTATACGCCACTATCGACAATGGCGTAATCAGCCTGGTTACACAGGCGCTCGAGGGTCAATCGAACTATAAAACGTTGGATGAACTTCAGGCCAATTTGGACCCCAATGTGTTTTGGCGGACCCACCGGTCGTTTGTCGTGAATATCAATCAGATTCGCGAGGTGGTGCCATGGTTCAACGCGGGATACCAGTTACGAATGAGCGACAAGAAGAACGCTGAGATTCCGGTAAGCCGTGTGCAAACGCGGCGGCTGCGGGAATTGCTGAAGTTGTGAGCGGAGAGGCGCGGAAGATCCACCTCTCCACTTCAGCCGAACCGCTAAGCGCCGGTGTAATTAATCTTTACGACGTCTGTCGCATTGTTGCCGAAACGATCGAGCACCATCAGGGAGAACGCGTAAATGTTAGGCCCGCCATTGAAGGTGACCGTGGGGCGAGGGTTGCTTGGATTCGTCACTGTGGCATTCGAACCCAGCACCGTTTCCCACTGATACCCCACAACCGGTGAACCGTCGGCCGTGCTGGACAGGGTTGCGTCGAGCGGAAATCCTGTTTTCTGCGAAGTGGTTGCAATAACACCGGAAGTCATTCCCACACCCTTCGGACCGGCTATCGCAGTTGGCGGGAACATCGAGCAAGAAGTGAGAAAACGGGAGGCGGCGTTGAGAATATCGAGTGCGGAGGCGGGAGTGTCAAACGCGCTCGGGAAGGGAATTTGTCCATTCAGAAGATTCAGATAACCGGCATGCCGGGCTTCCACCGTGGCGATGGTAGCGGCCGCGGTTCGCAGACTTGCGGCGGAAATCTGTGCGATAGCCCCGTCATACGCCATCACTCCTGTGTTCTCCAGAACGGCCGCGGTCGCGACAAATGAATCCACAGTCCGGAAAGTCCCGGTGTCACCGCCAAAAGGCTGGAACCCGTAACAATCGGCCGGAGCCAGAGTACCGCCCATTTGCTGAATTATCGCGGAAATCTGCATGACGTGGGTCATCTCATGCGCGGCAATTGCTTGGAAATAGGTGTAGGCGCTCGAAACCTGCTTGGTGGTGAAGTTCTGAGCGAAGGCGGCATTTGCAAAATCAGTGGCGCCGAATTTCTGGAGACCCTGTTGATAGAAAGTCGCTTCCAGCCTCTCTAAGCGAAGAGCGAAATTCAGAATGTCGAGATCGCCATTTCCCGTGGTTTGAGCTTCCAGCTTACCCACGATGCCGGCCGCGGCGAGCATCGCCCCGGCATTCGCAAAGAGACTTCGTCGGGAACTTGTACGGGCGTCTAGGCTTATAGCTTGATTCATGATGATTCTCAGTCTCCTATTTCAAAAAACTTACTTTGGAACACGGGCAATCAAGTAGCCAGTTTATCCAAATGCCAATCAAACGGTGACACCCACCTTCCATAACGCGAAACCGATTGCCTGCCTTAAGTACAGGACCCATTCCCGAACCGGGCTCATTTGTTGGGCCACTCTGGGAGATCCGTATACCTGAATCCCGCGGTACTGGAGCATTCGCTTAGCCCGAAAAATATGATATCCGTCGCTTACCAATATGCAGGATTTCAATTCCGAGCGATTCATCATTTCCGCTACGGCAGTAATGGACTGCATGGTCGTTTCTCCTTCGGCTTCCGTAAAGATGGCGGTGGCGGGAACGCCGCGATCCATCAGATAACTTCTTCCGACATCCGCTTCGGTGAAAGTAGGGTCACCGCCTCTCCCTCCGGTGGTCATAATGAAGCGGGCCAAGCGCTGGCGCCACAGCTTGAGAGCGTGATCGAGCCTTGCGCGCAATACGGGTGAAGGACGTCCGCTGTACTCGGCGGCGCCCATCACAATGATTACGTCCGCATGCTGCGCTTCGTCGCGGGTGGACTCCTTTTCAATACGGACGGAAAGGGAAACAATGTAGACCAGGAGCAAGACCCCGGGCACCGCGGCCAGGAAACAAACTATGAACGTGCGCTGCGCTATTCTGATTTCAACATTGTAGGGGAATCGCCGCTGCCGGTTTACCACTCTATTTCGAGCCCGTCCAATCCGCTGTTGAAAGATGTCCGGAAAGCAATCTTGCGGGGCACTCTCACCAGCGAAGGCGATTGCGTCGCGGAAAGCTTTCACCTTCTGGAGGAAGCATTCCGAAGCCAGAGTTCTATATCCGCGCTTCTCGCCGCGGAGAGTGCCCGGGGATTGCTGGAAAGCCGCCTCCAGGCGAAGCCGGAATTGCGCGTGGCGTTGATTCCCGACCGCGTGTTCGAATCGGTCGCGGGAACGAAGACTTCACAAGGCGTGATCGCTTTGGTCACTCCCGGACGGTGGCGCATCGACCAGATGTTCACGTTATCCAGCTTGGTGCTGGTGCTTGATGGCGTGCAGGATCCTGGAAATGCCGGGACTCTGGTCCGCGCTGCCGAAGCTTTTGGCGTATCCGGAGTGATCTTCGTGAAAGGGACGGCAAGCCCTTTTCACCCGAAGACTTTGCGGGCCTCCGCCGGATCGCTTTTCAGAATTCCCTATGTGGAATCGGTTGATCCGGTGATTGCGCGCGCAGCATTGCAGCGAAACCGCTTAACGGTATTTTCGGGGATGCCCGGCGGGACGGAGAACGCCTTCGCTCGCGCCAACTTCCGGGAGCCGTGCGCATTTGTAATAGGGAATGAGGGCAACGGCGTAGGTCCGGAGTTTCGCTCCGGAGCGACTGCCATTTCCATCCCGACAGCCGGAGTCGAATCGCTGAACGCAAGCATTGCGGGAGCTATCTTCTTATATGAGGCCTACCGGCAACGCACAGCTTAGCTATTTGAAAGAACCCCATGAGCCTGTTTGAATCCGCCCCGATTGCGGCGATGGACCGGTCCCGCCCGTTAGCCGAGCGGATGCGGCCCTTGTCGCTCGATGACTTTGTAGGCCAGGAACACATCCTTGGTCCGGAAAAGCCGCTTCGGAAACAGATTGAGCGGGATGCGCTCACTTCTGTGATTCTTTGGGGTCCGCCTGGAGTGGGGAAAACGACGCTGGCGCACGTGATCGCGCGCGTGTCACGCTGCGAATTTCTGCCGTTCAGCGCCGTGCTCAGCGGCATCAAGGAAATCAAGGCCGTAATGGCGGATGCCGAACGCTTTCGCAAGCTGGGGCGCCGTACGATTCTTTTCATTGATGAAATTCACCGTTTCAACAGGGCACAGCAGGACGCCTTTTTGCCATATGTGGAGCGGGGCGACATTATTTTGATCGGGGCCACAACCGAGAACCCGTCATTTGAGGTGAATGCCGCGCTGCTGTCGCGTTCCAAGGTCTTCGCGCTCCGTGCGCTTACGGTTCCGGAGGTGGTTGCACTGCTCCACCGGGCACTGGCGGACCGCGAGAGAGGATTGGGAGCTTTGGAGATCTCCGCCTCCGATGAACTGCTGGAGCAGATCGCGATTTTGGCGAACGGCGATGCCCGTTCCGCATACAACACTCTGGAATCCGCAGCAGCCGCCACGCCGCAAGGGCAGGCGCTTTCTCAGCAAACCGTCGAAGACGCGCTCCAGCGGAAAACGCTGCTTTACGATAAGTCCGGCGAAGAACACTACAATCTAATCTCGGCGCTGCACAAATCCGTCCGTTCGAGCGACCCGCAAGCCGCGCTTTATTGGCTTGCGCGCATGCTGGAAGCCGGAGAAGACCGCATGTACCTGGCCCGCCGGATTGTGCGGATGGCAATCGAAGACATCGGCCTTGCGGACCCGCGTGCTCTCGAGCAAACCGTGGCCATGCAGCAGGCCGTTCATTTCCTTGGTATTCCGGAAGGGGACCTGGCTCTTGCGCAGGCCGTTCTCTACCTTTCTGCGGCTCCAAAATCGGATGCCGCATACCGCGCTTTGAAGGAGGCAGTCCGGGACGTTCAGGAAACCAATGCGGAACCGGTGCCGCTCCATCTTCGCAACGCACCCACCCGTGCCATGAAAGAGTGGGGGTACGGCGCAGGATATCAGCATGCCCACACTTTTCCGGATGCGGTAGCGGCTATGGAATGCCTTCCGCCCTCGCTCGCCGGCCGCGAATACTACGTCCCGACCAATCGCGGGATGGAGAAGCGAATCGCTGAGCGCTTGGCGGAGTTGCGCGAGGCGCGGGCGAAAGACTCACCTGGCGGATGAACGGCGCGTGCTGGCAAGGGAAAGGGTTTGAGCTTCGACCTCCTGCAGATCTGTTTCGCCGATGAATTTAGCCGCAAGGCGGTTCTGGCGGTCGTAAAGGAAGAGGGCGGGAAGAGCCCCACTCCATTGCGGATTGATCGAGCGGATCCACCCGTCGGTGGCGCTGCCGGGAGACTTCAGATAAGAGTATGCGAACAGTCCGGCTTTGCGAAGTT
>JALYXI010000049.1 GCA_030947245.1 Acidobacteriota bacterium | reverse complement strand
TATTGATGCCGCTCGCAGCTTCATTGGCGAGCAGATTCTTCCAGCGACCTTCGAAGGAATCGAGAGCCGGGGCGAGCGGATCGATTACAAGACCAGCCTTCAGGAGCTAGCAAGAGCGCGGAAGCTGCCGCTGCCGCATTATGAACTGATCCGGCAATCCGGCCCCGAGCACGCGAAGGTCTTCACAGTGTCGGTGAGCGTCGGCAAGCAGTGGGGAGCGCATGGCGAGGGCTCCACAAAAAAGAGCGCTTCGCAAGTGGCCGCGCGGCTGGCTTATTTGAAGATGATGGAAGGAGAGGGAGGGTTGTAATGGGATGCGTGATGACGGGTGCTCAATTCGACGCACTGCCGTATGAACAGGGCAGGCATTGGGAGTTGCTCGAAGGAGACCTGATCGCAGTGTCAAGCCCCACTCCGGTCTGACAGGGTCCGGCCCGATGTACTGGTGCTGCTCGGCGACCGCGCCACAAAGCTCAATCGATTCCAGGTTCCAGTGCCCGGAGCTCCCGACATTGCGGTTGAAGTGATTTCTCCCAGCGAACGCACAACGGAAAGCCTGCGGAAAGTCGACAGGTATCTCGCTTTGGGAGTTCGGGAAGTCTGGCAGATCCACCCGAATGCGCCGCGGCAGGTGATGGTGCATACCCAAGATACTGTGCGCAAGGTCAGCCGGGAGGCGATGCTGGAAACAGGGTTACTGCCTGGCTTTGTACTTTCGATCTCGGCCCTGTTCCAACCATAGGTCTAGTTCCCGTTCAGTTTTAACTCGATCGTTTCTTTTCCGCCTGCCGTTACCGTCACGCCTTCCGCTGAGTATCGCTGAAGTGTTTCCGCGTTTCCATATTCCACGGCGTTGATGTCGGGCCAGGAGTAAGCGAGGTAGTCGCCCGGGGCCACCGCGCGCAGCAGAAATCTTCCATTCCGGTCTGTTGCCGCGATGCGCTCCAGGGACCGCGAAGGGCCATTCCGCGGGGTGAGAAGCACGGCGCAGTTTGCCACGGGCTTATCTTGAACACTTACTGTTCCGCTCACCTCACCGCCGTTCCACCCAATCACCAGATCGAGAGGCGCTGCAGCCTCGCCAGGGCGAATTGCAACGGGGTTAGCCAGGGCGTCGAGGCCGCCGGTGCTTGCCGCTTTGACATAGTACGGTTCAGGAAGTTGCACGCGCAGCAGATAGTAGCCTGGCGCGGCATCCGGTATGGAAAACGTCATGCCCGGGTCCAACCGTGCGGAAAGTGTAGGCTGAATCCCTGTATCGCGCGGGTCCAGATTGATTCCAATTCTCGATGCGTCCAACGCCGCCCCTCCTTCCTCGACACGGACGCGGCCAGTTAACTCCGTTCCGTGGCGCAGAACCAGCGTGATGCCTTCAACGTCAGCGTGGCCAACTACAACCTCGCATTCCGCCGTTTCTCGCCCGGAGGCTTTATAAGTTCCGGCAACCAGGAAATACCGGCCTGGAGCGACGCCGGAGATTTCAAAGCTCCCGCCAGCTTGCATTCGCACCGCGTGGCTCTGCCCGCCAAAATTCTCCCCCACGCCATGGCGCACCAGGTTGACGGAGATGCCTTCCGCTATCTCGGCTTCCGCTATGCTGCCGCGCACCTGAAATACCTGCTCCGGCTCTAAACGGAAGTCCGCTCGCGCTTCGGCTCCGGGTTCCAATTCAATGGCTGTCGCCGTTGCCAGTTCAGCGGCGCCCGCATAGAACAATCGCCCATATTCCGTATCTCCGGCCGAAGCGCCGGGCACGCGCGCGGTGGAGCTTATCGCGGTGGCGCTTATGTAGTAGCGCCCCGGCGGCAGCGCGGCAGCGCGGTACATGCCTTTGTCGTTAGTAACCGCTCCGGGCGCCAGGCGCATCTGCCTGCGTCCCTGCGAGATTTCCGACCGGACTAACTGAACGGTTGCGCCCATCAGCGGGTCGCCGTACTCGTCGACCACACTTCCTATGATTGCCGAGTACGGCGTCATTCGGAATACGAGGTCGAGCTGGTCCTTCGATATGGAAAGCCCGCTTGCGTAATTCTGCCTTGGATAGCCACGGCGTTCCGCCCACAATTGGTATTGTCCTGGAGTGAGGCCGAAAAGTTCAAAATGGCCATTGCCGTCGGCGGTGGTAGTTTGGGCGGCTGCGCCGGGCCGCACGCCTCCCAAAAACTGAACGCCCACCGTTGCCCGCCGTACGGGCTCACCGGTCGCGGCATTCACTACCGAACCCGAGAGATGAACCACTTCATTGGAATCCGAGGATACTTGAGCCTGGGCATGGTTTCCGATCCACGCTGCAATGAAGCAGAATGAGAGCACGCGCATACGGACTAACACTTGGTCAAATACCGGGCCGGGAATAAGAGCGTCAGGCTATCCGGCACAGCAGTGATCGTCGCCGGCAGCAATCCTACATATTCTCCGTCCACCTGCAGATGGACGCTATCCCCGTTGCGGGGATACAGCTTCACTTCTCCGGCGCGGTAAACCGTCACACCCTTCACGCGCTTGAGTTGGTTCGCCGCGGCGCACCCCAGATAAAGAAGATAACGGTAGGAGTTGTGTCCTTCAAAAAGTACGACCTCGAATTTCGGGTCGAGCAGCCTTACCTCGCGCGCAATTTCTAAGTCTCCGCCATAATTCCGCACTTTGGTAATCAGCGCAAAAGAGCACCGGAGCCGCCGGCCATCCGCTTCCACGTCAAACTCTTCCAAGTGGCGTCCAACCTGACCGAAACCGGCCATCCAATATGCCATCTTGCCAAACCGTGCTTTGATGGCAAGATCCAGATTGAAAACAATGTGCGCATCGAGCCCGGCGCCCGCCATCAAAAGAAAATGCTGCGCGGGTCCGTCCGCAAAATCGATGCGGCCCATCGAAATTGGCCGCGGAACAAGTTGAGCCATGTCCCGGGCAGCGTGCTCCATGCTGGAACCGAGCCCAATTTCATGAGCCAGGACATTGGCCGTGCCCGCCGGCAGCACTCCAAGCGGTACGCGGGAGCCCACCATTCCCGCGGCAACCTCATTGATGGTCCCGTCGCCGCCGGCCGCGAGGATGAGGTCGCTTCCGGACGCCAGGCATTCACGAGCCAGAATACTCGCCATACGCGGACCCGCGGTAGGATGCCGCGTTACACGCGATGCATGTTCTTTCAGAGCATGTTCAGCCCGGTCCAGCCTTTCGATTCTTGTTCCCCTCAGGCCGCCTGCGCACGGATTGTAAATGATGGAAATATGCTCGTATGATGCGATGGGACCCGTCCTGAATGACCGACTATCATAATCCCATGGAGCCGAAACTGCGGGAACTCGAGGAGTTGATCCGCCACCACGAGTACCAGTATTACGTGCTTGACCGGCCAGAGATCGGCGACCTGGAGTATGACCGGCTTATTCGCGAACTGCGCGATCTGGAACAGCGCCACCCGGACTTGGCCAGTCCGGATTCCCCAACGGGCCGGGTGGGCGGCAAACCGCGGGAAGGCTTCCGCAAGGCTCCACATTCCCGGCCGATGCAAAGCCTGGATAACGCTTTGGATGAGGAAGAGCTTCGCGCGTTCGACGCCCGCGTTCGCGAAGCCATCACCTCCGAACCGGTCTTTTATGTGACGGAGTTGAAGATGGATGGTCTCTCTCTGGCCGCCCGTTTCAAAGGAGGACGGTACGTCCAGGCTCTGACGCGCGGGGACGGAGTGACCGGCGAAGACGTCACGGAAAATGCGCGAACCATCCGCTCCCTCCCGCTCACGGTAAAGGGCGGTTTTCCGGATTTCGAAGTACGCGGCGAGACGGTGATGAACCGGGTATCGTTTGAAAAGCTGAATGCGGCTCGCGATGCCGAGTCTTTAAGCCGGTTTGCCAATCCGCGCAATGCGGCCGCGGGATCGCTGCGGGTACTGGAACCGTCGGTTACCGCTTCACGCCGGCTTGACTTTTACTCGTACCTGCTGCTGGTTGACGGAGAGCCGCCCTTTGCGACGCATTGGGAGTCACTCGATTGGCTGGAAGGCCAGGGATTCAAGGTAAATCCAAAACGCAAGCTCTGTTCTTCGATAGAGGAAGTGATCGAGTTTTGCCGCGAATGGGAAACACAAAGGGAAAGACTGGCGTACGAAATTGACGGCGTAGTGGTAAAGATAAACAGCCTTGCCGCTCAGAAGCAGCTTGGACAAACGGCAAAGGCGCCCCGGTGGGCGATTGCATTCAAGTACGCGGCGCGGCAGGCGGCCACTGTGGTGGAGAACATCGGCGTGCAGGTGGGCCGCACGGGCGCGCTCACTCCGGTTGCCCACCTTAAGCCGGTCACGGTCGGGGGTGTGACGGTGGCACGTGCCACGCTGCACAATGAAGACGAGATTGCGCGGCTTGGATTGTACATCGGCGACACGGTGATTGTGGAGCGGTCCGGCGACGTGATTCCCAAAATCGTCCGGGTACAGACGCAGGGATCGTATCGCAAGCCATTTCATATGCCGCGTGAGTGCCCCGAATGCGGAGGCAAGGTGGTTCGGGAAGAAGGCGAGGCGGCCAGCAGGTGTATCAACACAAACTGCCCTGCGCGCTTGAAGGAATCGCTGCAGCACTTCGCCTCCCGGGGCGTAATGAACATCGAGGGAATGGGCGAGGCGGTGGTGGACCAACTGGTTGACCGCGGCATGGTTCACAGCATCGCCGATATTTACAACCTGACTATTGAACAGTTGCTCAGTCTCGAACGCATGGGTCCGAAGTCGGTCGCGCACCTGAAACACAACATCGAACTGTCGCGCAAGAACCCGCTTCCGCGGTTGATTCAGGCGTTGGGAATGCGGTTTGTCGGTGAGCGAACCTCCGTGCTTCTGGCGGAACACTTCGGTAACCTGGACAAGATTGCCGAAGCCACGGAGGAAGAACTGCAAGACGCCGGAGAAGTGGGTCCTCGTATTGCGGAAAGTATCGGCCAATTTTTCCGCGAAACCCACAATCGGGAACTGGTGGAGCGGCTCAGGAAAGCAAATCTGGTTTTTGATTATAAACAGAGCGGAAAAGCAGGCAAGCTGGAAGGTAAGACGTTCGTGATAACCGGCGTTTTGGAGACGCTCACCCGGGACGATGCCAAGGCCCGCATTGAGCAAGCGGGGGGAAAGGTGAGCGCCGCCATCAGCAAGAAGACGTCATATCTGGTGGCCGGCGATGACCCGGGATCCAAGCTCGCCAAAGCGGCGATGCTCGGCGTTCCGGTGATCGGCGAAGGTGAACTCATACTATTGCTGACGTAGCATAGCGGCGGGCCTCTTTGCTGTGGCGCAATGCGGCAATTGTAAGCACTTTCCTATTTCAATTCGCGGATCAGTATAAAAACCCAACTGAATCAATGAAATGTTATGAAACCGGTGCCGGAACATGACAAACTAGTCGTGAAGTGTTTCGGGCTCTTATTCCACTTTGGTTCTTTGTAGCTCCCTGCTGGTCGCAATGGCAGGCCATCGGTCCGTTCGGCGGCGCGGTTAACACGGTGCAGGTTGACGCGGGTCACCCCGGCGCGGTGGTGGCCGGAACCAGCAATGCGCTTTTATTTCGCTCTGCCGATAACGGGGAACACTGGGAGCCGCTCGCCTTCGCTCCGGCGTTACGTTCCGTGCTTCATGCCCTTTTGATCGATTCCAAGGGGACCTATCTTGCCGGAATTGCAAGCGATGCTCCTGAGTTGAACGGACTTTACCGCAGCACAAACGAAGGAAAAACGTGGGAGCACGTCCCCGGTTTGCGCGGGCAGGAGATCTGGTCGTTGGCGGTGTGGCAATCCGATTCCAATACCATTGCCGCCGGTGCTCGCGATGGAGTGCATCTTTCGAGGGACGGCGGCGCTACCTGGAAACGGATCTCCCCCCTCGAAAACCATGAATTGCAACCGGTCGTTTCGCTTGCTTTCCATCCGAAGGATTCGAAGATTCTCTATGCCGGCACTCCGCATCTGCCCTGGAAAACGATCGACGGCGGGGCAAGCTGGCATTCTGCCCACGCAGGGATGCTGGACGACTCCGACGTGTTTTCCATTCAGGTGGATTGGAACCGGCCGGAGCACGTGTTCGCGACAGCTTGTAGCGGTATTTACGCAAGCGCCAACTCCGCCGGCCTCTGGGCTAAGATGGCCGGCGCGAAGGGCGCGTCCTACCGCACCTACGTGGTTGCGCAGGATCCTAAGAACCCGAGTATCGTTTTTGCGGGCACGACCGGTGGCCTGGTTCGTTCGAACGATAGCGGAGTGACGTGGCGGAAGTTGTCCGACGATGCCAGCCGTGCTATTGCGTTCGATCCAACTACGCCCGGCCGCATTTTCGTGGCGACTGACCAGCGCGGGATTCTGCGCAGCGAGAACCGGGGAGACTCGCTTTCAGAGGTGAACCAGGGTCTTTGCAACCGGCATTTTTCCGCGCTTGGGTCGGACGGCAAGAACTTATTCGCCACGTCGATCTACGAGTCTGAAAGCGGCGGTATGTTTCGTTTGGACTCATCGGCTGTTTCGGGATGGGAACGGGTGGGCACTTCCGCCGGCCTGCAGGGCGAACAAATTCTGAAAGTCGCGGCGGTTCCGGATTCTCCCGGACATTTTATTGCCGCGGGCTACAATGCCTTTCTGCGGTCGACGGATTCCGGCAAAACATGGACGCGATCCGCGGCCCCGGCCGGTTCCCGCCGTCTTACCTCTCTTTTGCCTTTGGCTGGAAAGCCGGACGGAATTCTGCTCGGTTCCGAGGCTGGGCTGTTCCGCAGTTTGGACCAGGGTAGAACCTGGAAACCGGTTCCATTCTTCTCTTCCGCGACTCCCATTCGATCGCTTGTCTCTTTATCAAAGAATGCGATTGCGGCGATTACGCCAAATGGGATATTTATTTCCAAAGATGGAAGTAATTCCTGGGAATCCGTTACGCTGCTTCCTGGAAAACCGCAAGTGTATGCCTTGATTCAATTTGAAAATGGCCGGATACTGGCTGCCACGGCAACCGGTTTGAACGAATCGGAGGACATGGGCCAGTCTTGGGAGCCCGCGTACGGAGGGCTCGAAAAGATCACCGTGAGCGCTATGGCGCGAGTGCCCGGCCAACCGGATCGCGTTCTGGCGGCGTACTACGGAACGATCTTTGAGAGCAACGACCAGGGCCGTACCTGGAAGCAAATTTCCGGCTCACAGTCGGCGATCCATTCGATTGTGGAACTTAACGTGCTCCCCGATGAGCCCAGCCGGGTTTATGCACTGACAAAACATCAGGGAATTTTCGCCCTTCCGCTGGATAAGATTGCGAGCGGGCCCGCCTCACGCGGTACTGAGTGAAAGGGAAAATGGAAAAGATTGAAATTAGCCCGACAGGAAAAACAATGACGAAAACGATTCAACGATTCAGCCTTTCTACCCCGCTGCTGGCGACAGCGCTTTTTTTCAATTTATCAGCTAGTGCCGCCGCGCAGACCAGCACGAGAATGGGGGCGTCTTCCTCTGAAGATTTCATCAATGCTCCCCGGTTCGAATTGGGAGTCTTTGGAGGAGGGCAGTGGTGGAAGCTGAATCATGACGATGATCCCGCTCCGAACAAGCTGGTGAATGGCGGCGCGTTCGGCGCGCGGTTCGATGCGGACCTGACCAATCATTTCGGCATGGAGCTCGCATGGACGTTCTGGGGTGAGAACAATCTGCAATTTAGCCTTACCCCCGGTAGCCCTGCCGGCATTCAAACGGTTGCCTTCGGGGGGCGTAACGGCCAGGTGTATGCCGGTCCCATGCTGTATTTGACCAAGCCGCAGAGCAAAATTCGTCCGTTTGTTACGGTGGGAGCGGCTTATCAGTACTTCTGGCCGACTTCAAACGCCAAATCGCAGGCTACGTCCACGGCTGTTCCCTTTAATTACATTCACGCCGCTCAATTGGATAACTCCGATGGCGTCGCGCTTGTGTATGGCTTGGGCGTTAAATACATGTTGAGCAAGCGCATCGATTTCCGCTTGGATGCGCGCGGTATTTTCACTCGCAACCCGCACTTCAATCTCCCCGGCCTTTCCACTGGCCCCGGTTCGGTTTATGTTCCCCAGTACGGCGTCCAGAATGGCCTCCAGGCCACTGCCGGCATTGGATACCGATTTGGATACCGCACTCCTCCTCCCCCGCCGCCGGCTCCGCCCGCCGCTCCTGAACCGAACCGGGACTTTAGTATTTCTCTTGCAGCCAGTCCCGCTGAAGTGTGCGCCGGTGAGAGCGTAACGGTCACCGCTTCGCCCAGCATCGCCAGTCCCACGCTTGCGTGGACCGTGAACGGCCAAGCTGTCAGCGGAACCACCACTTACCAATTCACGCCCACAGAGACCACCACCGTCATGGTTACGGGCCGGGCGCCGAAGTATAACGATGCAACGGCAAGCACGACCGTCACCGTCAAGCCCTATGTCGCGCCGAACGGCAGTGTCACCGCCAATCCGTCGTCCCTAACCGTCGGTCAGACCAGCGCGCTCACCTCTAACTTCACCGGCCAGTGCGGCGGCGCCGTCAAGCCCGCTACCTACACCGCTTCCGAAGGCACGATAAACGGAACTACGTTCGATTCCACGGGCGTGCAGTTCGACGCTTCAAATACCGATGAACAGACCAAGTCTGTCACCATCACCGCTACCGCGGCGGACGACAAGGGTAACGGAACCGCTACCACCACCATTACGGTTCGCAAACCCGCCAGCGCGAAGGCGGCCCGTCTTCCCGATCTGATTTTTGCCCCGAACTCCTCACGGGTCAACAATTGCGGCAAGCGCCTGCTGCTCGAGCAGCTTAAGACCTATCTCGATAAGGACCCGACTGGCCGTGTGATCTTCGTCGGCCACTCCACCGACCGCGAAGCTCGCATGAAGAACCTGGATCAGCAGCGCGCGCTCAACTCGGCCGCGGTAATCAGCGGCGGAAAGGGCATCTGCCTTAACTTCGCCCCGACCCAGATCCTGATCGATGCGGAAGGAACCAAGCAGAACGGCGTGGACTTCCAGCCCTACTTCTGCGGAACCTCGGCCACGCCTACCAAGGAACGAGGTGGTTCCATGGTCAACGCCAATGACACGACTGCTCAGTACCGCCGAGTCGAAGTCTATTTCGTCCCGACCAATGCTCCGCTTCCGGCTTCCGTGACTAACTACAAGGACGCCACCACTTATAACGTCAACAAACTGGGCTGCCCCAAGTAAGATCGAGGCAGTTCCAATAAAAAAGGCCGGCTCGCAAAGGCCGGCCTTTTTTATTGGTGGAGGAAACTTTCCAGATCCGCCTCATTGACCGCCGGCTCTCCCGGAGCGACATTGTTCAACCGCCCCGCCCGCATCCACCGTTCCAGTTCATCCACAAGGCTAAACAGATGGTCGAACGAATCTACAATGAACAGCAACGGCTGGAAACGATCGATCGCAAATCCCTGGTTGACAGCCCATTCCAGTTGCATCGGAAAGCGCTGGACCTCGGCCGATTCGATGGCGTGCTCAATTTCTCCGAACGAGCTTAACAGGCCGCTGCCATAGCACTTCAGCCCGCCTTCAGACCGCATCAGCCCGAACTCGATTGTGAACCAGAAAAAGCGGGCCATTGCCCTGACAACGCTCGCCACCCGGTGTGCCCGCTCGTGGGGATCCCGCATGTCCGCCACAAGCTGCGCCGCCGTATGAGCGCATTCGCCGAACCGAACCAGGGTTTCGGCAAAGGCCCTGTCCGTGTGCATTGGAACATGCCCGGCGATGTCATGGAAAATGTCCGGTTCCGGCAGGTAATCCAGCTGCTGCGAATTGCGAATTGTCACGGTAGTGGGAAACTGCCGGTTTCGCAAACAATCGAAGAACACGAAAGACGGTACATAGCCGCTGACGGCTTTGGCCTGGAATCCGGTAAGCGGACACAACAAGCGATTCACCTCTTCCAATCGCGGGATGTGGCCGGGATGCAGTCCTAGCGAGCCGATGCCTTCCAGGAACTGCCGGTTCGCATACCGTTCCCACCTGGACGCCATCCTGCCGAACAGCAATTGCCACGCCCGGTGATCTTCTTCGCGATATGCCTCATACCGTTGATCGATAAAGAAGCCCATACCCAGACATTACCACCACCGTACGGTGGTGCCGCTACCAGATGAACTCTTTGGCCGTTGTTCTTTTGTTGTGACCGTCGAGAATGTGGACGACTCTGATCTTCTTCAGTGTTACCGGGGACAACTGCCCGATCGGAATGTAGATGATAGTTCGCCCGTACCGCGCGGCAATCGACCGGAAGGCGGTTCGCGGGGGTTTCGCGGCCACGTAGACCACGTATTTTTCAAGCGAGTAATCCAGCGCGGCAAGCAATAGTCGCTCCGGCTTGTTCTCCGCAAAATCGTAATCCGCATCGTGCCAGACGTCATACATGCGGCGGGCGGGCAGGCTCATCAGGAAGCCCCCGTATTCCCCGCGCCCGATTCCCGGCCCCACCATATGTTCGAACGGAAAGGTGGAGTAAAACGCCATGTCCGACTCGTTCTGGTTCTCGCCGAGCCAAGTGGTCATGTAGTTGTACCGTCCATCCCGGTCTTCATCGAAGATGACAACGACGGAGCCCACTTCGCCGTGAAGCTTCTGGTTTTCCTTGACGAAGATTTTGCCCTGGTGCCAGTTGCGGATGGTCTCGCGAAGGTCGATCCCGTCGAGAAGCGAGGTGGTAAATTCCTCGGAACGCGACCGTTCTTCCGACAGGATGCTCTTGCCCTTCTTCTTCAGGAAGCGCCCGTAGTCTTCGATTACAAGGTCTTCGGGAGGGTAGGAGCAGATGCTGTCTCCGTCCAGTTTGCTGGCCCATTCGCCCGGCAAGCCTTCTTTCTTTCGGGCTTTCAGGCCAATGGGACGCATGCGTCTCTTCGCACTCGGCAGCCTTCGCCGCAAGCGGATCCGCTTCGTATCCAGCCATACCTCCTCGGCTGAAAGCTGCGCAGTGGGAAGGTCGCTGGTTTCTTTCTGGGGTGGATATTTGCCTGCAGCCTCCCAAACCTCCCACGCGTAATTGTCGTCCACTACTGAGCGCGCCGCCAGTGTCAGGTCGAACAGAGAAGCAACCAGTTCCTGATTCGCGAACGCCAGATTCCGCGCATAGCGGCTCAACAGCCGCCGCTGCCAGTGCGCCACCCGTTCACCGGCGTTTGCCTCATATGCTTTTTCGGCTTCGCGAAAAAGCGCATGCTGCACGTGGCGGCGGTCCACCGAAGGTTCCGCCATTGCTACGCGCCAGCGTTCGTACGGATAGGTGAGCGCCGGATATTCCAGCATGATCTCCGCCAAGCTCGCCGGGCTGGGGTTCAGAAGTTCGATCCCTGCCCTCTTCGCCCTCGTCATAGGGTGAGCTTGCGGCTTCTCCATCGCATCCAGCACCGGGTCCAGCAGGTTCAAGGAAAGCACTACCATAACGCGCGCCAGCGGATCGGTCCCCTGGAGCTTCCAGGCAATGCCATCGGCATGACGCGCAATTTCGTCCGAACGAGGCTGAGGATAGACCCTGTAGCTCTCGATGTAATGGGCAAGCGAAAGGGAGTGCAGCGAGTACGAGTCGGGATAGGCATCCCGCAAGTGCGGCCGCTCACCGGAATCCGGATCTGTGAAGACCACCCGCGCATTGATCTCGAGCGCGGTGCGGATCGCTTCGGTGAACGGGTCCGCAGGCTCGACCGGCACGTAGATGGCCTGATCCGGATCTTCGGCATCCGGATACAGAATCACCGAGATTTCCGGAAGCCGCCGTACCGCGCGCAGCCACGCGGCCTGTAGCGTTACGGGCAACTCCAATGCGATCACTTCCGGACGCTCCCGCAAAATTGCCCGGCGCACTTCGGCGGCAAATTCAAGCCGGCCTGGAACTACCGGAAAGTAAGTGAACCTTCCCCTCGCCAGGCTGGAGAGCTCAGGAAGAAAGGGAATTTCCGGACTTGGCATAACGGAGCGCTTCTTCCCCCAATATTTCCAGTACGGCGGTTTCCAGAGCATCGCGCTCATGCCGCGGTTCGGTCGCCAAGCTTCGCAGTTTGATGGCAAAGCGTCCGATGTTGATGCCATCGCGTACGCTGTAGCGTTCGTCCGCCGCATGCGCCAGTTGCAGGAAGTCCGTCACATACTTCAGGACGCGCTCCTCCGCGAACGGTAGATTTTCGCGCAAAATCATCAATTCCTCCTCGCGCTCCGGGAAGTCAATGAAGATCTGCGGTTGTAAACGCGAATGAATGTATTCCGGCAACTCGAACGTGGATGCATCGTCGTTCATCGTGGTGACGAGACGGAAATTCGGATGAGCTTTGATTTTGATTCCGGCCACCACGCTTTCCACATAGCGCCGGTTGTCCAGCAGAGGGGCGAGCGAAGCCCAACTCTTTTCACTCATCCGGTTGCCTTCGTCCAGGATCACGATGCCGCCCAGCACCATGGCCGTAACCAGCGGAGATGCCACGTACCGCAGCCGTCCCTCACCCTCGATGACCGGAGTAACCAGCAGATCTTCCGGCCGTGTGTCGAGCGTGGCCTGCATGATGAAAACATCGCGCCCCATACGCTTCGCCGCCGCGTACGCAAGCGTGGTTTTTCCCACCCCCGGCTTGCCTAGCAGGCGCGGACTCATGGGGAAATCCTGCTCGTTCACAACCAGCCATGCGGCCAGCAACTGCCGCATCATCTCTTCCTGTCCCACCCACCGCACCGGCAACTCATCCGGGTGCGCCATGTAGAGCGTGACGCCGTCGATTTCAACAGTCATGAATCTTCATTGTCGCAAAGCCGCAAAGGAGAAGCCGTTTCAGATCTTGCCTCTGCGCCAATCCAGCAGGGCAGGGAAATACAGCGGTTCGAGAGATGGCGTAGCGCCCGGAGCGGGAATGGGGTTCCCTTGAAGGAGCGGTTCCGCCACAGCGGTGTTTCCGGTCTTCAGAAGCGCCCAGGCGTAAAGATAACGTGGGCCAAAGTCGTTCGGGCTGGACGCGCCGTAGATTTCCTTCCACACCGGAACCGCTTCCTGGAAACGGCCGTCCAGCAGCAGGGAATACCCCAGAGCCAAGCGCCTGACCTCCGATGCCGCGGGTCCACTGAAACTGCGGTTTGCACGCGCCTGCCACTCAGCAGGGCTGACGGGGGGTTGAGCCAAAAACCGGGCAAGAGCGGCGGGGACCACCGTCGACGGGAGCGGGGGATGAAGAGCCTTCTCAGACCATGTGATTGCGTGGGGAAAGTCACGCGCGATCACTGCCCAGAGAGCCGCTTGCGCGTAGCAGGCCGACCTGACAACAGGCTGAGAGGCCGAATCGGCTGCGTCTGTCATGGTTTTGACCGCCAGGCCCTGGTTACCGTTCAGGTATTGCCATTCCGCGGTCTTGTATGCGATCCAAGGACTGCCCAGCTTTTTCATGGTTTCGATATACCGGTCGAAAAGAGGGCTCTTCACCGCCGCGCCTTCGGCCATGAAGCGCACACGCGCTGCTTTCCACAGGTCAAACCCATCCTGGAACGTGGGATTCAAGTCCGCCGCCGCAAGGTACGCTTTTTGCGACTCAGCCAAGTGTCCGAAGTAAAACTGGATATCGCCTTCAGAATCGAAGCCGTTCGGGTCTTCCGGTTTCAATCTTCGGTACTCCGCTACCGCCGCCAAAGCGCCCGACGCATTGCCGGAAAACATTTGCGCATATGCCAGCAGATTGCGCAGGTCCGGATTGGATGGCGCAAGAGCCACGGCCCTGCTGTACTGCTCCACCGCTTCCCGCGGTTTATGAGCCGCAAATTCAGCATCCCCGAGGGCTCTCAGTGAGTCCACATCGCGCGGGTTCACGTTAGCGATAGCCCGAAGCGCTTCTACCCGGCGAGCGGGGTCGCGGCGCGAAGCTTCAAGCAACAGGTAGGCCCGGTCCTGCGGATTGAGGCGTTGCCCGCGTGCACTGGCGGCAGCTAGAGTACGATCCACTGTTGCCAGATCGCCCGCTGCCGCAGCAGTCCTGACTAAACCGAGGTAAGCCGGGCTGAAATTCGGGTCCGCTGCAATTGAGAGCGCGTAATGCTCTTCCGCGCGCTGTCCAGAAGCGTCCGAAGCAAGGGCATACTCCTCGATGGCCCGCGTGTTGGTGGTCGGCGGCTGCGCCGCCGGTGCGCCGAAGCCGTCTCCCAGGATCGCGGCGGAGCGGAAAACGCCGCCTTCAGCATAAAGACTCTGCCCGATTTTCCCGGAAAGGACATCCTCCGCAACCGCCCGAACCTGCATGCGGCCGTTCTGAATCGTATAGTACCCGGTAATGATCCGCGTAGCGCCATTCGCAATAGCGCCGGAGCGCTCGGTAGAGATGCCGGGGGCCGGCGAAGCGGTCCTGGGCGTCCGGTCCGCCCCGAACCTGTTCTTGAGAAGCTCACTCAGAGCCCGCCCTTCCCAATCGGAGCCGGAATCGCCCGAAAGATTTTCGAATCTCAAAACCGCCGTGCTTCCCGGTAATACCGCGGACCGTTGCTTCGTTCCGCAGCTAAGACAGCACAGAAGCGCACCCGCCAGGGAGAGCCGTCTAAAGAACACGCGGTTCCGAAGCGATCAACTGCTGAAATTCAGGGTTCGCGCGAAGAGCGTCAAACTCCGAGTCTTCCGCAAACTTGTGACGTTCTGTGAAACCTTCTTCGAGCGCCTTGCGCATGTAGAGAAGCGCGCGCTCCTGCTGACCGGCCTTGGCGTAAGTCTTAGCCATGTAGTAGTGGAACTTAGCCCGTTCCGTGACGCTTCGCTCCTGCAGCAACGAGCCATACGAACTGTGGTGCTCAAATACTTCGGGATCCAGCTCAACCGCTTGCTGATAGCAGAGGGTGGCGTTCTTGTAATCCTTGCGCGCGAAGTAAGCGGTACCCAGGTTGCTGTGGATGGAAGCCGACTTCGGAGATATTTTCAAGGCCTGCTTATATAAGCGAATAGCGCGGCGATAACTTTTCTGGCCGTAATACACGGTTCCGAGATTATTGACGGCTTCGGAGTAGGAAGCGCTTAGGCGGATGGCGCGCTCATATTCTTTCTTGGCAGTTGGCAACTGCAGCATCTGATGGAATGCAATCCCCGTTTTGTTGTGAAGAATGGCCGACGATTCCGAGCCCTCCCGGTAGGCGTCAACGGCTTCCCGGAATCTCTTATGGGCCATCAGAATGTCGCCGCGCTGTTCGGGACTTAACTCGCGAACAGCCGATGCATGCGGCGCCGTGGCAGTGTCGAAAAGGCTCTGGGACTGAAAAACAAGAACGCTAAGAAGGACGACAGACATGGAAACCATAGTGGCCTCCCCTTTGCGTTCTATTTAATCACAAACGCTACTTCCCGAAAACCCGCCGGAAGAAGCTCTTTTTCTTCGGGCGGGTTGCCCCGTCTTGCCCGTCCACGGTCACGGGATCTTCTTCCCGGCTTGACAGGGCCGTTGGCGACCCGGAAGGCGGAGCCGGTTTGGTGACGGGGACGTCCCATCCCGAGACGTTGGTATTATCCATCGGGTTCGAACCGCTATGCAGCGGGCAGCTTCCCACAGGCTCGGTTCCGGAAACAAAAACTTCATTGCGCGTTTCCGGGCAAAACGCGGTGGCCGGCATGCCGGATTCGGGATCGATTTTGATAGAAACTATCCCTTCGGGAACTGCGAACGGTTTCGCGTTGTGATAGCTGCGGTATTGGAGTGCCCGCTTCATGAAATCGGCCCAGATCGGCAGTGCCGAGTGAGCGCCTTCCAAATTCAGGTCGCGGTTATCATCGAAACCCACCCACACTACGCAGAGCAGTTCCGAAGTGAACCCGGCAAACCAGCCATCGTGGTCCGAAGTGCCGGTCTTTCCGGCTGCCGGTACGGTGAAACCGCGGCTACGAACGTTTGCCGCCGTCCCGCTCCGCATCACCTCTTCGAGCATGCTTACCATCAGGTAGTTTACGCGGGGGTCCAGAATCTGCTTGGTTTCCGGGTGCTCCTCATATAGATTCTTCCCGTCACTGCCCTTGATTTCCGAAACGAAGGTTGGGCGCACATACGTTCCTTTATTGGCGAAAACAGTGTAAGAACCAGCCATTTCGATCGGCGTTGCTTCATAGGAGCCCAACGCCACGGAAGGCGTCGCATGAACGTCTTCGTTAATCCCTGCTTTCTTGGCCAAGTTCACGATTGCCCCGTACCCTACCATCTCAGCGACTTTGACCGTCGCAATGTTCATGGATTTCGCGAGTGCGCGGCGCAACGTCGTCACCCCGTAGAACTCGTGTTTGAAATTACCAGGCTCATAGGGCTTCCCGTCGAACCAGAACGTAGTCGGCTCATCGACAACCGTAGTCGCGGGAGTTAACGTGCGGGGGCCGCCGTTGATGGCGGTGTTCATTGCCGCCGCGTACACCCAAGGCTTGAAGATCGACCCGGGCTGGCGCTTAGAAGTTATATGGTTCAACTGGCTGGTGGCGTAATTACGGCCGCCGACGATCGCTTTGATCTGGCCGGTGTGCGGATCGAGGGCAATCAATGCAACCTGCGGTTCCGGGAAACTGACGCCCTTGAAGCGTTTCTGTTTGCGTAACTGTTCGTCCACGCTCGCCATGCCAGCGCGCACCGCCTCGCCTGCCGCTCTCTGTAAATCCATATCGAGCGATGAATATACGCGGTAGGCCTGGGTCTGAAAGTCGTAATCCTGGAATCTGTTTTGCAGTTCATCATGCAGCAAATCCACGAAGTACGGCGCCTCGGAAGACTCGCTGCTGCTGTTGGTGGAAAGCTTCAATGGCGAATCCACTGCTATGCCGTAGGCGCGGTCGTCAATGTACTCGTTCTGCCGCATGAGCGAAAGCACGACGTTGCGGCGTTCCACTACGCGATCCGCGTGGCGGTATGGATTGAAGTAACTTGGCCGCTGGACCATGCCCGCGAGCGTCGCCGCTTCAGCGGTGGAAATGCTCCGGAGGTTTTTGCCGAAGTATGCCTGGGCGGCCTCCCCAAACCCACGGATCGTAAAGCTGCCCTTGTGTCCCAGATCGATCTGGTTGCAGTAAAATTCAAAGATTTCTTTCTTCGAAAGCTTCTGCTCCAGCTCAATCGTAATGATGAGCTCTTCCAATTTGCGCTTGTAACTCTTTTCCGGTTTGAGAAACAGCATCTTGGCCAACTGCTGGCTCAAGGTGGAAGCGCCTTGCGTTTTCTGGCGGTCTTTGACGTCTACATAAACCGCCCGGATCATTCCGAACGGGTCAAACCCGCCATGCCGAAAGAAGCGCTTGTCCTCAATAGAAACTACAGCGTGAATCAGTACTTCGGGAATTTCTTCGTACTTGACCAAACGCCGCTTTTCCCGATTCCGGTCGTACAGATTTGTGATCAACTGCGGCTCCAGTTGATATTGATTGCGAGACGTATTGTCGCTCAGCGATACGATCCTCGTGATCTTGCCGCCGCCGAAACTGATCACTCCCGCGTCCTGCTCGAAAAACGACTGGGGACCCGGAAAAATCTCGACCGAATTCTGTTTTACATTGAACCAGCCAATCCGGTTGGTTCGCGACTCGTTGTAGGCACTTCTGCGGAGGCGCGCGACCACTTCACTAGGGGTTAAAGGATCTCCAATTCCGACAGTTTCCGGCGCCGCAAAGATCCGCGAGGTGCTGACGAACGGCCCATCTTTCAGCTTTTTATCGATGAGCCGCCCGTATTGAACGTAGAAGTAGGCGAGCGTCGAAACGGAGACGACGGCCAAGACCGCCATACCGCACAACAGAATGATTCCAGGCTTACGTGTAAAGAAGCGGGCGAACCGGTCGCGCGGAGATACCTTGATTACCCGCACGCCTGGAGTGACTGTTCCCACTCTCCCGATTGTCTCACTTCACAGGCGGAGGATTTACCGGTTTTGTCGGATCTTCGGGCCGGGTTGGATCATTCGGGGCGACAGGAGTACGGGGAGGAACCGGCGACGTCGGCGTCTTCGGATCCGATGGCATTGACGGGTTCGCCGGACTGGTCGGGGTGTGCGGTGTTGCCGGAGGTACCGTTGTGGCATTTCTTCTCCGGTTGGCCGTACGGTCGCGTTTTGGCTTCGCGGTCTGGTCTGTTTGATCATCGGTCTTATTGCCCGCCGAGGACTGGCCCGCCGTACCGGAAACCGTTTGGCCGAAGAGAACCGTTGAGAATAGGAGGAACAAAACTGTGCGTTTCATAGGAACCTCGTGCAGGGTTTGCATGCAATTCTGTGGCCTTGCCGCAGCCAGCGATTAGGCCGGTTGCTGCTGCGTCATGCAGTGCAGGGTGCCCAGTCCCCATGCCAGCGCAGTGCTTTCTATCCCGGACACTTCGTGTTTCGGGAACAGTCCGGCTAGGATATTGAGCGCCAAGCGATCGTTCGGGTCGTTAAACGTGGGCACCAGTACCACGCCATTTGCAATGTAGAAGTTCGCATAGCTGGCGGGTAGCCGCTGTCCGTCGAACACCAGCGGCTTCGGCATGGGAAGCCGGACCACACGCACCGGGTAGTCCGCCAAAACCGCCTCATTCTCTTTGCAGATCTCATGGTTCGGGTCTGCCGGAT
>JALYXI010000023.1 GCA_030947245.1 Acidobacteriota bacterium | reverse complement strand
GGACCACTTCTTCCGTGGGCCGATGGGGTCGGGCTTCATGGGCGGCGGCATGGGGATGGGCGGCTTCGGTGGCGGCACTGGCGGCTATGGCGGTGGCGGCACGACCATCAACGAGACCACGAACAACTACGGTTCGGACCAGGGCGATGACAGCACGGACAGCAACGACGATAGCGGCAGTTCAGATGACAACAGCCCGGACAATTCGGCCGACGATGCAGGCAGCGATGATGCCAGCAGCGATGGAAGCTATGATTCGGGCGCGGATGACAGCGCGGACTATTCAGACGGCGGTGGCGGCGATTCCGGTGGCAGCTTCGACGTCTGACATTTCGACGTATAGAATTGGACCATGCCAATTCACCGCAGAGGTTTCCTGCTGGGCGGCGCCGCCGGTTTAGCCGCTGCCACACGGGACGCGAGAGCAGCCAAAGCGCTTCCGCCGAACGACACCAAGAACATCAAGCTGAGCGTGGCGACTTACTCGTTTCGTAAGTTCCCGCGGGATGCCGCGATTCAGATGATTCAGGATCTGAATGTGAAGTATTGCGATGTGAAGGAGTTTCATCTTCCCTATAAGGACTCGCCCGAGCAGCTTGCGGCGGGGCGGAAGGCGTTCGACGATGCGGGCTTAATCGTGGTGGGCGGCGGCAACATCGACATGAAATCGGATGATGAATCCAAGCTGCGGGCCATGTTCGACTACGCGAAAGCCTGCCGTTTCCCAATGATGATTATCGCCCCGAGCCGGACCAACATGGGAACCATCGAGAAGCTGGTGAAGGAATACAACATCAAGGTTGCGATTCATAATCACGGGCCCGAGGACAAGCTGTATCCTTCTCCTCAGAGCATTCTGGAAGTGATCAAGGGAATGGACCCCCGGGTCGGGCTTTGCGTGGACATCGGCCATACGGTTCGCGCGGGCAAGGATCCGGTGGAATCGATCGCCGAAGGAGGAGCGCGCGTGCTGGAACTCCACGTGAAGGATCTGACCGACTTCACCAACAAAGACAGCCAGGTTCCGGTGGGTGACGGCAAAATGCCGATTCCGGCGATCTTCCGGCAGTTGCAGAAGATGAACTATCAAGGCGTGTGCTCGCTGGAATATGAAGTTCAGGCTGACAATCCGATGCCGGGGATGCAGAAATCATTCTCGTACATGCGAGGCGTGATCGCGGGAATGCAGGGTTGATCGAAACCGGGACTTCGCGCGAGGAGACAATCACCGTCGACGAGCGCATGGCGATCAGTTTCCTGGGAAAGGAGAGCGCGCGGGTGCTCTCCACCCCGCAGATGATCCAGCACATGGAAATCGCAAGCCGGAACCTGCTTTTCCCCATGCTGGAGCCGGGGCATGACTCGGTGGGAACGGTTGTGCATGTAAAGCATCTGGGGGCCGCGCCGATCGGGACCCGTGTGGTGTTCCGTAGCGAGATATTGGCCGTGGACGGGCGTAAAGTCACGTTCAGCGTATCGGCCTACGACGCGCACGGGCCCATTGGCGAAGGCACTCACGAGCGCACGATCATCGACATCGAGCGCTTCGCGGCAAAGATGGCTTCAAAGCTTGCGGGCAAAGATGGCGTAATCCAGCCCGCCGAAGAAACGGTCCCGGACCGCAGCCGGTAGTTCATTCAACTCAGGCCAGGATTCCGCGGCAGGGAAGCGTGTGACCACCTCGATCAGTCCCATTCCGGACTCTTGCAGATAGAAGGCGAGCAGCGGGTGCGGGACGGGCCGCGTGTGGGTGGGGTCAAGATAGAAGTGAGTCGCGAAGATGGCAAGGCACTCCGGGTTCGGAGTTTCGACCGCGATGAGGCCGTCGCGCTCGAGCTTGGCGGCGCAGAGTTGAATCATGGCGGGCAGGCGTTCGGGCGGCAGGTGTTCGACAACCTGAGAGCAGAACAGCGCGGCAAGCGAGCGGTCCGGCTGACGGTTGAGCCATTCAAAGAGATCGGACTGTTCGGCTGTGAGCGACTTAGAGCGGCAGCTCTGGACGGATTCGGCGCTGGAATCGATGCCGCGGGCGGGGATACCGGCGTCGCGCATGGTTTCGAGAAACTCGCCACGGCCGCAACCGAGATCGACTACTTCGCGCACGCCTCGGAAGCGCGGGATATAGAACTGCTGGCCGGCTTTGACGCGGTCTTCAGAGCCGCGAAAGCGATCGGCGAAAGCGGGGTAGTCGAAATCCACCGTTGAAGGCGCGGGATTGTGAGCCGGGGAAGGAGGCAAGCCGCGCTGGCGTACTGTGCGCAGTTCGGCGTGAATCACGCGCTCGAACTCCAGACGAATGCGCTCCATGTCCGCCCAAACGCGGCTTTGGATTTCATTGGCGCCCGCTTCGAGGGCGAGCTCGAAATTTCGATGTTGCGCGTGAACCAGCTCCCGCGTTGCGGCCTCTGAAGCCAAGGCCTGCCGCTCGTGAACCGCAAAGCGGCGCTCCGTTTCGCGGGCGTGCTGCTCCCACTTTGCGGGAAGAGGGGCGACGGAAGCACGAAGCGCGCGAGCGTCCGCGGCGTTTTCGCCCGCGCGAGTTTCAGCGGCGAGGCGGTCGTGCTCCATGCGCTCGCTGATTTGGGCGCCAAGAGAGACCAACGACCGGTTCAAGCCATTCACTGTTTCCATCAGAGTTTCGACGCAGCCAACGACGCTCCGGTTGAACACGATCTGATCCCGGACGAACCAGTTGAGGCCGCGCGCCACCATTCGCTTCGTGAACTGAATCGCGCTATTGGCCAGACCGTTGGCGCGAGGATTCACAGCACCGATAGCGGCCGCTTTCCCCTGGAGCGCGTCCCGCGCGTGGACCACGGGCATGAGATCGGCGAGAGGGACGCGGATGCCTTCTCCCGCCGAAGCGGAGCCTTCGGGATACTGAGCGCGGACGCGGTCGCGAATGGCTTGGACCAGCGCCTGAAGTTCGGCTAGCTTCTCTTCCTCACTTGCCACGCTTGGACTTGCTCCAGGTTGCGGTGATGTTGGAATGCAGGCCTCCGCGGGAGCTGAATTCGCCGGTTAGCGCGGCGTGTTTGGGTTTGCACGCCGCGACGACATCCTGCAAAAAGCGGTTCACCACGTTTTCATAGAAGATGCCGAGATTGCGGTAGGCGAGCGCGTACATCTTCAGCGATTTCAGTTCCAGGCAGAGCTTATCGGGAACGTACACGAGAGTAAGGACGCCGAAGTCCGGCAAGCCGGTCTTGGGGCAAATGGAGGTGAATTCATCCACCACGACTTCGATCTCGTAATCGGGAAACTGGTTGGGCCACGTCTCGATGGCGGGCAGCGGGGCGGAAATACCTGCCGCGGCGTGCTCATCGGTGTAGGCCTTTTCTTTTTTCATGACAATTCGTTTGAGAGCGCTTCCAGGAACAGGCCCACATCCGTCACGACGCCGACGGCCTGACCGGTTCCACGATCACTGACTTTCGTAGCGACGGCCGGATTGATATCGACGCACACAATTTTCACCCAGCCCGGCAGCATATTGCCGGTCGCGATTGAGTGTAGCATCGAGCCCAGGCAAAGCACGATACCGGCGCCTTTCAAGTGAGCGGCATAGGCATCCTGGGCGGCGTTCATGTCCGTGATGGTGTCGGGCAGTGGACCGTCGTCCCGGAGACTGCCCGCAAGCACAAAGGGCACGCCATTCGTAACGCATTCATACAGGATGCCGGATTGCAGGCGGCCTTGTTCCACAGCGTTCCGGATGCCGCCGCAGTGATTGATGGCGTTTATGGCGCGCATGTGATTGCGATGGCCGTGTTCCTCCTGGCGGCCATCGGCCATGCGGATTCCGAGGGAAGTGCCGAGGAGAGCGGATTCGACATCGTGAACTCCGAGGGCATTGCCGCTCAGAAGAGCATCAATGTAACCGCCGCGGATGAGCCGGGAGAGCCCGCGCGCGCCGCCGGTGTGGACGCAAACCGGCCCGGCGACCGCGATGATCTTAAGACCCTGCTCGCGCATTTTGCGCATGAGCGAGGCGGTTTGCCGGACGGCCGTTTCCACCTGGCGCTCGGACGAGATCTCATTCGACATGAACGAGAAGGCGAGGCGATCGCGCTCTTTGGGTTCAGGGACGACGCGAATGCCGCGCATGCCGACTACCACCCGGTCGCCGGCTTCGATGTCGCGGAGACGGCGGCATTCGGCATCGTGGCCCGATACCACCACCAGGGCGTCCATGCGCTGGTTCCGGACTTCGAGCCACTTATTATCGAAACGAACCAGAGTGCGGTGATTGGTGGTGGAATAGAAGTCCTCGGGAGCGCAGCGGTCGCGCTCGACCGTGCGGAGTTGGGCATCGCCGGAATCGACAGGGGAACAGCCGAGCGAAACTAGCTGGCTCAGCAGATGATCCATATCGTCCGTCGTTCCGGACTCGATCTTCAGCCGCAGGTAGGAAGGGTCGCCATTGGTGCGGCCGATGGTAAATTCTTCCACTTCGAATCGGCTGTTGTACTCCACTACTTTGTCGAAGATCTCTTCCATGATGTGGGAATCGATCAGGTGGCCTTGAGCTTCGACGACTTCCTGAAATTGCATCAGGTACCAGTGTAACGGCTTACGGTTTTCCTGAAACTCTCTAGAATAGAGGTATTCCATGGCATATCTCGAAAACCAGTTCGAGCAGAATATCGTGACAACCACGGTGGATCACGTTTTCAATTGGGCGCGGAAATCCGCCATCTGGCCGCTGACCTTCGGGTTGGCGTGCTGCGCGATTGAGATGATTACGGCGACTACATCCCGCTTCGACATGGCGCGGTTCGGGTCTGAGGTGTTCCGCCCCAGCCCGCGGCAGGCGGACCTGATGATTGTGGCCGGAACGGTGACGCTGAAGATGGCTCCGGTGCTGAAACGCATCTACGATCAGATGCCGGAGCCGAAATGGGTAATTTCCATGGGCGCCTGCTCCAGCGTGGGCGGCCCCTTCAATACATATGCCGTGTTGCAGGGCGTGGACCGCGTGGTGCCGGTGGACGTGTATGTGACCGGATGTCCTCCCCGTCCGGAGAACCTGTTTTATGGGCTCTTGAAGCTGCAGGACAAGATCGACCAGATGACCACGTTAGTGAAGCGGCCGACCGCAGTTCGCCTGGACGAAACGATGCTGGAAGAATTCAAGCGGCAAGTAAGAATTGCACAGACCCAGAATCCGGCGTGAAAGAAAATCTGCGAAACGAACCCAATTGGCTGGTGCCGGAGGGCGGGCCGGAGTGGGTCCGGTGGGGTTTTGGAATGCGAGGGGCCGTTTTGCGAAACGAACTGGCTTCGGCGCACCAAGTCCACGGGGCGCGAGTGGTGGTGGTGGACCGGCCCGGACCGGCCGGCGACGCGGATGCCCTGGTGACGAATACGCCTGGCTTGATGCTCGGGATCAAGACGGCCGATTGTCTACCGCTCCTGCTGATAGACACCCGGAGGCGGGCAGTGGCCGCGGTGCATGCCGGATGGAGGGGCACCGCCCAGGGAATTGCCGGGGCCGCGATTCGGGCTATGCAGGAAAAATGCGAAACGAACCCGATTGATGTAGTTGCCGCTCTGGGTCCCGCGATCGGGAGATGCTGCTTTGAAGTAGGGCCGGAAGTGGCTAGGGAGTTCACCGGGTTCGATCGGGAGTTAGCGAATGCCGCCGAGAAGTGTCACCTGGATCTGCGAGCCATCAACGAGTGGCAGTTAAAAGAAGTTGGGGTGGAAATGATATTGCGAAACGAACTGTGTACTGTTTGCGAACCAGAGAAGTTCGAGTCGTTTCGACGGGAGCGGGAGAAAGCGGGACGAATGTGGTCAGTAATAGAGGTTATAGAAGGGTAGGTCCGGGCCGTGGGCCCGGACCACATAAATAGGATTAAGCGGCGTGGGCGAACTCGATGGTTTCGTTGGCATCGAACTCATTGCGGTCCGCGGCTTCCTGGCAGGTGATGCAGTAGGAAGTTTGCGGAACGGCATTCAAACGCTTCGGGCTAATGTCCTCTTCGCAATGCAAGCACGTGCCATAAGTTCCTTCGGCGATGCGGGAAAGCGCACTACGGACCTGGCGGAGCAGCGTAGACTCGCGATCCAGGTTGCGAATAGCGAGTTCACGTTCTCCGGCCAGCTGAACTTCATCCAATGCGTCGGGCGTTTTTTCGATCGCGATGTCCTCGCGGTTGCGCAGTGCGTCGGAAAGCTCAGCGAGCTTTTTCTCCAGCACTGTCTTATATTTTTCCAATTCGTTCTTGGTCATTGTCGTGTCTCCTATCCAGTAAAACTGCTTGTTATAAATACGTATCGAACATTCAGACGAAGAATCCACCAAAAAGTTTCCGGTGTCGACTTCGCCACGGCACTCACCGGTAGCAATCCCGATGCCAAACGGTTATCGGATGCCAAACTGAAGACTTTAGGTGCGTTAAGTTGTCTTAAACTTCTCAGCGAATCTCAAAGACTCCGAACGCGAGCCCCAGAGGGCGGCTCCCGGCCGGTTTTTGCAATGTCCGATCTACCGCTACAGTCACCTCTACCGAATCCCTGCCCGCCACCGCGGCCGGCAACACAAAGGTGCGGGAGAACGACGTCTCCGGTCTACTTAGTTTCGCTTCGGAGATTTTTTCTCCGTCCACCGAAACAAAAATTGTGAGCGGCCCCGATTGAGTCTGCTCCGGAGGGCAATAGCCGTTCAGGGTTAAAGTAGCATTCGCAGCCGACGGGCCACCCATCCGGAGAGAAGCCCGCGAAGGCATCCACCGAAATCCTGCCTCAGGAGGATACCACGTCGATCCGAGCAAGTATGCCAGAAGAGGAGAGCCCACGTCAACCCGGCGGGGGATATTATTTTTTTCGTTCCAGCTATAGGTGCTCCCGAACGAGTGTTCGTAGGCGGATGTAATGTTGCGGATGTGTTCGGGAGCGGCGGAATAGACTTGCAATTTTTCCTGGGTGAGCGCGCGGCGGACAGCGGCGATGGGGAGAATATATTCTTCGGCTTTAGGAAAAACCGCGATGGCCTCGGGGGCGAGATAGACATCGGGAATGTCGAGAGTGCGGAACACGGAGTGAGCGATGGAATCGGCGTAAAGATCCGGGGAGACGTCCGTGAGCAGGAGGGTTGCGCCCGGGTGGATTTGCCGCGCGTGGCGGACCCCGGTCACCAGGTTACGGACGGCCCTGCTGTGATTGAGGTACCAATGGGTGCCCAAGCGGTCGACGGGGATCTGGATGGCCAAATAGAAACCGATGATTAGGAGGGTGGGTATCGAGGCGAGCCGAAGCCGGGCACGGACAGGAGCGGCGCCAAGGAGAGCGCGGGCCAGGGCGCAAGCTCCGATTGAGGCCAGGCCCAGGGTAGGGATCGCCAGATAGTAGTTGCTGATGTGGTCGCGAAGGGGGAGCAGGGGCGCGAGCGTAATCACGTACCAGAGAAGGAAGAAAAGCGGCAGGCGGCGGCCTTTCACAAATTCGTACGAAACGAACCCGAGAACGGCAGCCGTAAAGACGAGGACGACAGCGAGATGCTGGGAGTTAGGGTGGGCGAAGGACCACGACCAATAGGTCCAGAAGGTGCGGGGAAGGGCGGAATCGACGTGGAGTGCGTAGACCCCGGTACTCTGGCGCGGAGCCGCCGCGGAGTGGAGGAGGTAGTAGGCCAGCGAAACGGCGAAGAGCGGGATGGTTTGGAGCGCGCGGCGGAGGGTGCAGCGGCACGTAACGACGTAGGCGAGCACCAGGGCGGGATAGACGATGTTGAGTTCCAGGGCTCCGAAGCCGAGAACGAAGACGGCGAACTGGAGCCAGTAGCGGTCTTGCAGGTAGAGGTAGAAGGCGAGCAAAAGGAAGAACGCGCACTGGATCTGGTTATAGTCCGACGCCCAGCAGAGCGGGGTCAGGAGAGCCGAGTTTGCGGTCCACAGAATAGGGGCAGCAAGGGCGGCTAAGCGGGAACGGGTGAGTTTCAGGAAGATGAGCGACAGCAGGACCAGATTCGCGGTTTGCGAAACGAACACAAAGATGTGATAGGGAAGCGCGTTCGATTGAAAAAGCTTATAGAAGAGGAGAAAAAAGCCGCGTTCGCTCCAGGGGCGGATGGTGCCCTGGGCGTACGGGGTGAACATGGCGGCCCAGAAGCTGCGCCAATCCGTGACTTGGGCATGCAAGCCGAGCCAGGCGAAATCGTCCTGTTCAAACCAACACTTCAGGCCGTACCAGTAAACCGCAAAAAGGAAAAGGGTGGGGAGGATATAGGGGAGAAGGCCCCGGACCCGCTCGCTGCGTGTGTTCAAGGCACTACTTATGTTCAAAGCTCTACTTATGTTCAAGGCACTACTTATGTTCAAAACCTACCGCTGTGGCGATGACACCCAGTTCTCGGCCTTCCACGGCGCCGGCCGCGAGGTATTTATCGAGGGCGAAATCCACTTTGACCGAATCGCCTTTAAGCAAGGCGGCGGGAACTTCGCGAACGAATTCATAGTCGCCGGATTTGGTGTAAGTTTCCGGCGGGAGCGCCGTGCCTGAAACTGTAGCGGTCAGGGTGGTGGATTTCATTTTGTCGATCACGGGCTGGGGCACATTGAGCTTCAGCTTGAGCGTAGCGCCGGACTGTTCGGAACCGATGGGGGGCCGGAGTACGACAGAAAAATGGCCGGCAGTCCATCGCCATGCATTTTGCTCCAGCGGGTACCAGCCAGTAATCAGCTGGGCATTGGCGCGCGGGTCCGACATAGCGAGCATGCTGGCCAGGCGGGCCGGCTCTTCTTCGGTCTGGACGCGCACCCTGTCCTTGTTCTTACAGGCGGAGACGGCGAGGAGGAGCGCGAGGAGGAGAGCGGAGCTAATTTTCATGTTTTTCGATTTCAACAAGACAACTATAGAACGTAGGCCCCCCTCCGATATCGGTAAGCCGCTCGGAAACTAACGCGTTGACCGTCCGGCCGTTCGCGGAAGTACCGAGCCAGCGGACGGAAGGGGTGGCGACTACGCCGCGCCTGACTTCCGGGGCGGACCGGGGCGCGACCTTGGCGTGCAGGAAGCACTCGCCCCGGTCATTGAAGACTCGAACAGAATCGCCCGTCTGAATTCCGCGGGGGAGGGCGTCTTCGGGATGAATGGCGAGACAGGCGGTTTCGGCATCCAATGCGGGATTGTAGCCAAACGTGGAGTTCATGGCGTTGTGGCTCTTGGGGGAGATGAGTTCGAGCGGGAAGCGGCTGAGGAGTCCGGCGTCACCATGGCGGGATTCGACGGGCGGGGTGTAATCGAGGTTGGGAGCATGCACGCCTCTACCACCCATGCCGGTACAACCCAGATCGCATTTGCCGTCCGGCGTGGCAAAGCCGTTGGCGAAGGGTAGAAACGGGGCGCCTTCGGGGGAAACACGCAGGCGGATGAAGTGTTCGCGTTCCAGATCTTCGAGGGTGATTCCCGCGAAGAAGGGATGCGGGGTGTTGAGGGCGGCGCGGATGAGCGCGTCGTCGGAATCCTGGAGACAGGGATCGGAAAGTCCGCAATGGCGGGCGAGGCGGCGAAAGATTTCCACGTTGGGGAGGGTTTCGCCGGGAGGAGGCAGAGCGGGGCGGGCAAGTTGCAGGTAATAGTGGCCGTAAGCGAGATAGAGATCCGTTTCTTCGAGGAAAGTGGTGACGGGGAGGAGAATATCGGCGTAGTTCGCGGTATCGGTTTGGAACTGTTCGAGCACAACGGTGAAGAGGTCCGGCCGGCTGAGGCCGCGGAGAACGGAGTTCTGATTGGGCGCAACGGCGGCAGGATTGGAGTTGTACACAACCATGGCCTTGACGGGCGGATCCGAAAGAGTGTTGAGAGCCTGGCCGAGTTCGACCATATTGACGAGGCGGGCTTCGCGGCCCAGCGGAGAGAGTTGCTGAAGGCCGGGGAGCTGGAGATCGGTAAGGTTGACGTGAAAAGCGCCGGACGTGGAAAGCTGGAGCCCACCACCCACATGTTTCCAGGAGCCGGTGAGGGCAGGGAGGCGCGAGATGAGACGTACGGCGAGGCCGCCGCGCTCGCTACGCTGGACGCCGTAGTTAACGCGAATGACGGCGGGCCGGGTGGTGGCGTACTCGCGGGCTAACTGAACGACTTGCGCGGCGGGAATCCCGGTGAGGGCTTCGGTGCGTTCGGGCGGATATTGGGCGGCTAACGCGCGGAGATCGCCGATGCCGGTTGTGTGGTCAGCTATGTAGGCCGCGTCTTCGAGAGATTCGCCCAGAATCACATGCATCAGCCCGAGCGCGAGGGCGGCATCGGAACCGGGAAAGGGCGCAAAGTGATGGTCAGCCAGACGGGCTGTGCGGCTGAGGTGCGGATCGATGACGTAGAAACGCGCCCCGTTGCGGCGGGCTTCCACGATGAACGGCCACAGGTGGACGTTGGTGGAAAGGATGTTGGCTCCCCACGCGAGGATGAGGCGGGAATGGCGGAACTGTTCGGGCTCGGTGCCGTAGCGGATGCCCAATGCTTCGGTGAGGCCCGCGCCACCGGCTGAGGAACAAATTGTACGGTCCAGGCGGGAAGCGCCGAGGCGATGGAAGAAGCGGCGGTCCATGCCGGAGCTGTTGAGGTACCCCATATTGCCGGCATAGCTGTAAGGCAGGATGGATTCAGGGCCGAACTCCCGGGAGGCTTGCAGGAGGCGGGAGGCGGTCTCATTGAGCGCGTCATCCCAGGAAATGCGGGTGAACCGGCCTTCGCCTTTCGCGCCGATGCGTTTCTGAGGGTACAGGAGGCGCCGGGGTGAGTATTCGCGGTCGAGGTATTGGGCTACTTTGCCGCAGAGGAAACCGCGGGTGATGGGGTGGGCGGGGTCGCCCCGCAGCCGTGAGCCCTGGCCCTTTTCGACGTCGACCAGGAGCGAGCAGGCGTCGGGACAATCGAGGGCGCAGACGGAGTGGCGTACCTGGGGCAATAACGAATTATAGCGGCCTCCCAGGGTCTACACTTTAAAGTATGTTGAGCCGGGCTGAGGCGATGGAGCGGTTCGAGTCAGACGATTTGATCGGGATTGGGCTTGAGGCGGACGCGGTACGGCGTAAGCTGCATCCGGAAGGCGTGGCCTCCTACATC
This sequence comes from Acidobacteriota bacterium, assembly GCA_030947245.1. GTDB lineage: Bacteria > Acidobacteriota > Terriglobia > Bryobacterales > Bryobacteraceae > JALYXI01. Next base: position 4,541 of record JALYXI010000023.1, on the reverse strand, counting down.
ATTGACCGGAACATCAACTATACGAACTTCTGCACAGAGTATTGCAGCTTCTGCGCCTTCTACCGTCCGATGGGCAGCAAAGAAGGTTACGTGCTGCCGGAGGAACTGATCTTCAGCAAGATCCAGGAGACATTGGATCTGGGGGGCACGGGGATCCTGATGCAGGGCGGCCTGCATCCGGAGCTGAAGATCGATTGGTATGAAAACCTGTTATGCGGGATTAAGAAGAGATTCACAATTCATACTCACTGTTTCTCGGCTCCGGAAATTACGAACATCGCCGAAGTGAGTGGATTGACGCTGCGCGACACGATCGCGCGATTGCGGGATGCGGGTCTCGATTCGATTCCCGGCGGCGGGGCGGAGATTCTGGACGACGCGGTGCGGTACCGGATCAGCCGGTTGAAGTGCGGAACGGCGGAATGGATCGATGTGCACCGGACCGCGCACTCGCTGGGGATGCGGACTACGGCGACGATGATGTTCGGTTGCGGGGAGACGCTGGAGCAGCGGGTGAATCACCTGGAGATTGTTCGTCAGATCCAGGAAGACACGGGCGGTTTCACGGCGTTCATTCCGTGGAGCTTTCAGCGGGAAAATACGTCTTTGGGACGCTTCGTGAAGGAAGAAGCCACTGCTGTGGAGTACCTGAAGACGCTGGCTGTTTCCCGGGTGTACCTGGACAATATCTTGAACGTTCAGTCCTCCTGGGTGACGCCGGGGTTGAAGACCTGCCAGGTGGGGCTGCGGTTCGGGGGGAACGACGTGGGCAGCATTATGATTGAGGAGAATGTGGTGTCAGCGGCGGGGGCGCACCACCGCGCGACCGAAGAAGAGTTGCGGCGGCTGATACGGGACGCGGGATTTGTGCCCAAGCAGCGGGATACGCTGTATACGAAGTACTTCCTGAATTAGAAACCCTTGCGGGAGTCCATTCGACTCTCATCATAGTCCGCGGATTTGCCGCCTGCCCCGCTTCAGTCTGAGAGTTGGATCGAGTCGCCTGCCCGGATTGTTCCTTCCACCAAGACTGCGCCGTAGACACCCGCCTTGCCCTCATGAGCCCGCGCAAGATGCCGCATAATTTCCGGATTCGCCTGTGCGGTATCAGGGTCCAGTGTGATCATTTTGCACCGCGGGTCCCGATCTGTCACCGCGACGACGGCCTTATTTCCAATTTGGAGCGTGCGCCCCACGAATTGCTCTTCGCGAAAAGCGCTTCCGGAACCAAAATCCACATAGAGATTGGCGCGGAAGCGGCGCTTATCCAGCGTGGCCCCGAACTCCTCGCCCAATTGCTCGACCGTCTGAATCGAGAACAACGAGACGGGGCGGCAATCGGTCATCGCTCGATCGGACCGGAGCAAGCGCAGTTGATGTCTGTCGCGAAGGCCTTCACGCAGCCTGTCGATCAGCCTCGGATCCTCAATACCGAGCTTCTCTCCCCCCGGCGTATCGACATCCACCATGGCCGCGGCAGGTTCCGCGTACACCGGCGTGAGCCCTTGCCCAATCGATTCGGCTTCCGTCAGATTCGCCGGCTTACTCATGTGGACGCTGTCCCGGAACCGCGGACGGTACAGCAACATTTTTTCCTGTTCCCGGCCAGTTAGATACGGGAACCCCGCCGGCGCCGCTGAACTGCGAAATGCATATAGACGGTCTCCGTACACGCCCGGGAACCCGAGATACGCCTCTTGCAACTCTTCCCCACGCATGCTCTTGACCGGATAGCGCCACAAGCTTTCGATACGTCCGACAATTTGCATAATGTTTCGCCATAGTAGCCGATTTTCGACCTGTCCAGAGTAATCGCGGCGATCTGGCGCCCGGCGTTTTGCGAGTTGAGCCGCAGCGACAATCCGCCACCACTTACAATCAAGTCCGGGATGCACAAACGCTATCGAAATTACTCGCTTCTCGCTCTGCTGTTCTTAATTGCCGCAGCCTACCAGATCCGCCTCTCTAAGGACGCGGTCGATGAACTCCGCCTTGCGACTGCCCTGCCCCGTGATCCATTCGACTTCGGTTTTCGTTCACGTGAGGCTTTAGGCGTAATGCCCGAAGCCACCCAGACCGGTATCAAGAGATTCGATACAGTGCTTGCAATTGACGGCGTTCCGTTCCGAGGACGCGTGGTCCGCGACGAGGCTCTGGCCCGTCACCGTCCCGGAGACTTGCTTCCCGTGTTCATCCGGCGGCCCGATGGTTCCGAGGCACACGTTCTTGTTAAATTACGACCCGAGAAAACCAGCGCGCCCGGACTCGGGAATTGGCTGCAGACTCTCGTCACCGCGGTTGCATTGCCGTGGTTCTGTCTCGGACTTGGTTTCTGGGTGGCGCTGATCCGCCCTATGGATCCGCTGGCCTGGCTCTTGCTCGCTGTTCTTTTTGGCTTTTCACAGGCGGTAACCGGTGTTGACTGGGCGCCGCTTGCCGTTTCCATGTTCTTGTTCGGAATTTATTTTCCGGAAAGGGCCGGCTTCGATCGAAAGCATCCCTGGCTCAAGTGGGTGCTGCTGGCGCCCCTCCTGCTTTCGTGGATCGGCTTTTGGATTTTCCGGTGGGGCAGACAGTATAACTTCGACGCGATTCAGTTTCTTTACCCTTATGTCACCGCGGTTTATCTCACCATGACGATTCTGAACATGGCCGCAATCGGTTGCTTCTTCATGTTGCTGGGCCGGAAAAGCGGAACCGCGTCCGCGCCCGATATCCGCCGGAGGCTGCGCGTTCTTTGGGCCGGAGCGTCATTCAGCTTGTTGCCGATGTTAATCGTGGTTTTAATCAGCTTAGTGAGCGACCGCGATCCGTTCAACGGCTTACCGGGATGGACTGTGGTAGCCACGTTTCTCGCGCTTGCATTCTTTCCGGTGACGTTGGCGTACGTGATTGTCGTGCAGCGGGCTATGGACGTTCGCATGGCTGTGCGGCAGGGCGCAAAATATGCGCTCGCTCGCGGCGGGTTGCGCGTATTGCGCGCCGTTATGATTATTTTTGCCGTGTTGGCGGTTCGCGGCGCTCTCTCACAGGGCGCCCGCAACGTAGACCGCGTGATGGCGGCAGGCATCGCGTGTTCGCTCTTTTTTCTCCGGCGCGGATTTTCGGATCGCGTTGCCTCCTGGATCGACCGGCGTTTCTTTCGCGAGGCCTATGATTCGGATCAAGTGTTGAATGAGTTGAGCAAAGAGGCACGCAACTTCGTAGAAGCTAAACCGTTGCTGGATAGGATCACTCTGCGAATTTGCGAGACTCTGCATGTTTCACGCGCGGCGGTGCTGCTCAAGAATGTGGACCGGTACTGCGTTCCGCAAGCCGCGGGAATCGGCTCCGCCCTTACCTGCTTCTCTCAAGACGCAATGGCGATTACGCAACTACGGAAAGAGAACCGGCCCGAGCTGGTGTACTTCAACGATCCGCAGTCCTGGGTGCAGAAGGCGGACTCGGGCGAACGCGATAAGCTGCGGGAACTGGACGCGCAACTGCTTTTGCCTCTTGCAGGGAGAAGCCAGCTTCTTGGCGTGATGGTGCTTGGCCCCAAACTTTCGGAAGCTCCTTACTCGCGCACCGATCTTCAACTCTTACAATCGATTGCCACCCAGACCGGCCTCGCACTGGAGAACAGTCAACTTACGGCAACCCTGGTCAACGAAGCGGCACAGCGCGAGCGCGCCGGCCGTGAAATGGAAATTGCGCGAGAAGTACAGCAGCGCTTGTTTCCGCAGAGTTACCCGCCAGTGAGCGGTATTGCGTATTGCGGCCATTGCCGTCCGGCGCTGGGGGTAGGCGGTGATTATTATGATTTTGTATCAACAGCCAGCGGAAAATTCGGCATTGCAATCGGCGATGTTTCGGGAAAAGGTATTGCGGCGGCACTTCTGATGGCAACCTTGCAAGCCTCTTTGCGAGGCCAAACCATGGCTGGAATCAGCGATTTAGGCGAGCTGATGTCTCATGTCAACCGGCTGGTATTTGAGGCATCTACCAGCAATCGCTACGCGACTTTCTTTTATGGCGAATACGACACGGAAACCAGAATGCTCCAATTCGTAAACGCAGGCCACAACGCGCCGGTAGTTCTGCGTGGCGCGGAGGTCTTCCGGCTTGAAGACGGAGGTCCGGTGATTGGCCTATTGGAGCAAACCTCGTATACACAGGCCTGCTTTCAACTAAAGACCGGTGATTTGCTGGTCGGGTATACGGATGGAATCAGCGAGGCGATGACTGAAGATGACCGGGAATGGGGCGAAGACCAGATGATTGAATCGATTCAGCGGTATCGTGAAATGGAACCGGCGCTCCTAATCCAGAGTGTGATCGGTGAAGCGGACGCGTTCACCGCGAGCGCTCCTCAGTACGACGATATGACGCTGATATGTGTGAAAGTAGCTTAACTGTCCCGGCGATTTTATTTTTGTGCCATAGAGAGCGGTCTGACGATTATTTCTGAAGGCAACCAATCCGACGCTTTTTATCTCTATAGGTGCTTCTCTCCGGGAGATGTTCGCCGGCTTCGCATGATCGCCGCGATATTGTAGAAG
>JALYXI010000476.1 GCA_030947245.1 Acidobacteriota bacterium | reverse complement strand
CCGTTCACGCATGAGTTGCTCTCCCAGTACGTCGGCACCTCCCGCGAGATCGTTACCCATTACATGAATCAGTTTCGCCGTCAGGGATATCTGCGCTACTCGCGTAAGGGCATCATGCTCCATCGCGATGCGATGCGCGACTGGTTGCGGCAGAATATCTAGGTGCCGGTTCCTGCCAGTCAAACTGTCTTCATCACCGGCGCTTCCCGCGGAATCGGGGCCGCCACCGCTCGCGCGTTTGCGCGGGCGGGAGTCCGACGATTTATCTTGCACTACAACTCCTTCAAGCCCGGCGCCGAGGCGGTCGCCGATTCCCTCCGTGCCCAAGGCGCGGAATGCCACCTGATCCAAGCGGATCTTTCGCAATCGGCAGGGATTGAACAGGGTATCCGGGCTTACCGGCAACTGGCTTGGAATACGGACATTCTGATCAACAACGCCGGATCTCTGGTGGATCGCGCCAAGCTGAACGAGTTTACACCGGAGTTGTTCGACCGTGTGATGAATCTGAACGTCAAGAGCGCGTATTTCATCGCGCAGGCCGTAGCCCCGGCGATGATTGCCGGGCGGTCCGGCGCAATTATTAACTTGAGCTCGATCGCCGCTCGAAATGGGGGCGGCCCAGGAGCCACCATCTACGCGGCCGCGAAAGCCGCGGTCGCAGCTATGACGAAGGGCTTGGCGAAGGAACTTGCGCCGCATGGCGTTCGCGTTAACGCTGTTTCGCCTGGCACTGTGGATAACGATTTCCACGCCCAATTCTCCAACCGTCAGATTCTCGATAATGTCATTGCCCAGACGCCTGCAGGAAAGTTAGGCGACAACGAAGAAGTGGCCGATACCATCCTCTTCCTTTGTACCGACCCTTCCCGCTATATCTATGGCCAGACGATCGAGATAAACGGCGGCATGTATATGGTCTGAGCAGCTTTCAGCTCACCGCTTCCAAAACCACCGCAGTGATATTGTCCGGACCCCCCGCTTTCCGGGCCGCTTCTATCAACTGCTCGCACCGCTGCTGCAGAGGCGCACCTCGATCCGCCATCACTCTGGCCATTATCTCGTTAGGCACAAGACCATGCAGGCCATCGCTGGTTAGCAGGATCCCGCAGCCGGGCTCAAGCGTAGTCATGTAGTAAGGCGTAATCAGGTCCGCATCGATTCCGATTGCCATGGTCAGGGCATGCCGGTTCGGGTGGCGCTTGAGCGCATCGGGGCTCAAGCCCAGCGGAATTCCCACGTCCACCACCCAGGTTTGATCTTCGGTCAGAAGCTTAAGGGCGCTTCCGGAAAAGCGGTAAGCACGGCTGTCGCCTACGCTGACAACAACCACTTCCGAGCCCTGCACCAGTGCGGCTACCAGGGTGGAGCCCATCCCGTTCAACGCGGGGTTCTCACTGGCTTCCTTCCGCACCTGCCCATGCGCTTGTTCCACGGCGGCCAGCAGGCTGGACGCGTCAGGCCGCGCCACCCGGAGCATCTGTTCAGCTACTGTGTCGACGGCTAACCGGGAAGCGCGGCCGCCTCCCCGTGCCCCGCCCATTCCGTCCGCCAGCAGGTATAACCCAATTTCCGGAATCGCCCGGTATGAGTCTTCGTTAGCCGGCCGGACCAGGCCTGGGTCGGAGCAGGCAGCGTGCGCAATCGTCATTCGTATGGGAACCCCTTCACTATAGTCTGAACATTGATAGTGTGAGGATTGGAAGCCGGCGTGCCCGCCCCGTTCCCTCCCATGAATGAAACCTGGAATCTGCTGAAGACCACCGGGCAGCGCTGGATTGCTCACAATACTCCGCGCTTGGGGGCCGCGCTGGCTTATTACACTGTGCTTTCCATGGCTCCGCTGCTTGTGGTGGCGGTCGGGGTAGCTGGTCTTGCCTTTGGCGAGCAAGCCGCCCGAGGGGAAATTGTGAATCAGGTGGAAACGTTGGTCGGCAGCGACGTTGCGAAGATCATTCAGGACCTGCTCAAGTCCGCACACCAGCAGAACCACGGTGTGTTCGCCTCTGTGGTGGGGGGCGCCACTCTTCTGATCGGTGCGTCCGCTGTTTTCGGTGAACTGCGCGACACCCTGAACACAATCTGGAATTTCAAAGAGACGGGAGGTTCCAGTATAAAAGGCATGGTTCGTTTTCGCCTTTTCACCTTCGCGGTGGTGATGGTGGCCGGCTTTCTTTTGCTGGTCAGCCTTGTCATCAGTGCCTTACTCGCCTTCCTGGGACGCTACGTGAACAGCCATTTTCCTGTTCCTTCCATTCTGATGCGGGTGGTTGAGCCGTTGTTCTCCATGTTTGTGACGGCGGTATTGTTCGCGCTGATCTACAAGTACATCCCGGATGTGCCCGTGAAGTGGAGCGACGTTCGCATCGGAGCGGTGGTGACCGCGATCCTGTTTAGCGCGGGAAAGTTCTTGATCGGGCTTTATCTGGGCAAGGCAAGCGTCGGCTCCGCATATGGAGCCGCCGGATCTCTGGTGGTTCTGCTGGTATGGGTTTATTACTCAGCTCAGATCTTCTTCTTCGGCGCCGAGTTCACAAAAGTGTTTTCCGAAAGAAATAATAAAATGAATCCAAGCTCGGCATCTTAATTGCAAGCACAGGGCGCGAGGAGTTACACCGTGCTTGGAACCATACTCTTGATCATCTTAGTTCTCGCGCTGATTGGCTCATTGCCGACGTGGGGTTATAGCAGTGGATGGGGCTACTTTCCCAGCGGTGGGTTGGGTCTGGTAGTGCTGATTCTTGTGATCTTGTTGCTGCTTGGCAAACTCTGACCGGCTCGTCATCCGGCTTGCGAGAGGAAGCTGCGCAGTTGCGCAAGGTCGCGTTTCATGGCGGCAAAGACTTGTTCTTTCGGAATAGTAAGCTTAGCCTTGCCATTTTCAGCGCCGCCGAGCGGATATTCGAAATGCAATTGTAACGGGCCATTAAAGCCAGTCTGTGCCACCATGCCGACGAACTGGGCGAGGTGTACCATCCCGGTTCCAAGCGGGACGAACTCGCTTTTCCAATTGCCGGACGACACGGGCCGCCAAACGCAGTCCTTCACGGCGATGCCGCGCAACATTGGCTCAACGATACGAAAGCTGTCGATCCATCCGCCCAAGCCGCCTTCCAGCGTGGCGTGGCCGATGTCATAGTTCACCGAAACGGCATTCGGGTCGAAGTCTTTCAGCAAGATGTATAAATCCCAGATGGGTGCGCCTACCAGGTTGGCTCCCGAGTGCGTATGGTACATGGCGCAGACTTTGTACCGCGCGTTGAGTTCGGCCAATGCGGCTACTCGCGGCTTCAGGTCGGCCAATTGCACCGCGATGGGTGTGGGAC
>JALYXI010000469.1 GCA_030947245.1 Acidobacteriota bacterium | reverse complement strand
TGCTGGCTTTGGCCGTGATCCTGGTCTTCACCGTGCTGCTGATCGAGTTCGGCGATTTCGCGGCGCCCATCGCCATTATCACCTCCGCCTTATTGTCGACGTCCGGGGTCTTCCTGGCGCTGCTGATTACGCGCACCACGTTCAACATTTCGTCCTTCATGGGGCTGATCATGGTAATCGGCATCGTGGCTAAAAATGGAATTCTGCTGCTGGATGCGGACCAGAAGTTCCGTAAACAAGGCTCTTCCCCTCGTGAAGCCATGATCGAAGCAGGGGAACGGCGGCTGCGCCCGATCCTGATGACCGCTCTTGCCACCGTAGCCGGCATGGTTCCGCTCTCCATTGGATTCGGAGCCGGTTCGCAAATGCTGCAGCCACTCGCGATTGCCGTGATCGGCGGCATCGCCGCATCGATGGTTCTCTCGCTGGTCGTCACACCCGCGGTGCACTATTACTTGGCGCATAATAAGGACGAACAACATGAAAAACCCGCTTAAAGTTACAGGATTATTGGCCGCGGCAGCACTAGCGGCGCCCGGCGGATATCACATCTCGAAGGAAATCAAGATCGGAGGCGAAGGCGGCTGGGATTACCTGACGCTGGACAGCGCCGCGCGCAGGCTTTACGTTTCCCACGCGACCAAAGTGGTTGTCATAGATGTGGATGCGGGCACGGTGGCGGGCGAGATCCCCAACACCGCCGGCGTCCACGGGATCGCGATCGCCACCGGTCTCAACCGCGGGTTCACCAGCAATGGCCGGGCAAACACGGTCACCATCTTCGACCCCAAGACTCTGAAGAGCATCGGGGAAGTGAAGACCGGCAAGAATCCCGACGCGATTCAGTACGATTCCGTCTCCGGCACGCTCTATACCTTTAACGGCGGTTCGAACGACGCGACTGTGATCGATCCGAAGACCGGCACCGTGAAAGGAACGGTTCCGCTGGGTGGCAAGCCGGAATTTTCCGCTGCGGATGGGAAGGGCAAGATATACGTAAATATCGAGGATACGGCGGAGATTGTTGAGATTGACGCGGCGGCGATGAAAGCGACGAAGCGCTATTCCTTGAAGCCATGCGAGAGCCCTTCCGGCCTGGCTATGGACACGGCGAAGCGCCGCATCTTCTCCGTCTGTGAGAACGAAATGATGGCGATTTCCGACCCGGATTCCGGAAAAGTGATCGCAACTCCGGCAACGGGCAAGGGCGCCGATGGAGCAGGCTTCGATCCGGGTACCGGCCTTGCGTTCAGCTCCAATGGAGGAGACGGGAAACTCACTGTCGTGCAGGAGAAAGCAGGGCAATGGAGCGTGGTGGAAAATGCCGTGACAAAGAAAGGCGCGCGCACTATGACAATCGATCCGAAGACTCACGCCGTTTATCTTCCGGCCGCTGCTTACGGGCCCATGGCCGCCGGAGCCAAACGCCCGCCCATGGTTCCTGACAGTTTCGAGGTTCTGGTAGTCACGCGCTGATGCCGCTTCCAGCCGGCCAACGTTCCCGCATTCAGGCGCTCCGCCTGGAACTTTTGGACCTGCACAAATTGTTGCTGGACCGGGAGCGGGGCCTGTATGAGAAAAGCCATGAAGCGATCGGATCGCCGGGTGAATTTCTTTCGCTGGTTCTGAATCATCCGCAATTCGAATGGCTGCGCCAGCTTTCCGGCGTGATCGTGGAATTGGATGAACTTCTCAGCCTTAGAACGAAATCCGGCCCGGAAGAAGCTGCGGCCGTGCTTGCCACGGTAGAGCCTATGCTCCGGTTGAAAGAGGACGGAACGGATTTCGAACGCCGCTACTTCGCTGCGATTCAGGATTCTCCCGGCGTCGTGATCGCGCACTGCAAGGCGGAAAAACTTTTAGCCGCGGCGCGCCTTTAGTTCAGGCGGCAACGCCGAGGATCCGCCGCGTGTAGCGCAGGCTTTCTTCCAGATCCGCGCGTTCCCGCGAAGGGGCGCCGGATTTATCGTTCGGTACCGGTCCGCGCGCTTTCCCGCGTTCCGCTATCTCTACGAACCGCTCGAATTCCCACGCGGGGGTGGTTTTGTAATTCGCCCAAAACTCCGGCTTTTCATAAGCGAAGACACGCGGACCCGTCACGATGGTTTCCATAGAGAGCGCGCGTCCCGGACATAGCCTCACGTAATCCTTCAGATATTGATCGATCCCCACGTCACCCTCCCCCATCCGGACCCACGCCACAGCCGCGCCTTCCGGCACGCGCCAAACGGCGCTGTCGCGTACATGACTCGTCAGCACATAGGATGAGAGCGTTTCGAGCGTCAGATGAGGATCTTCGATTGTCCAGAGAGGGTTGCCGGAATCGAGACAAACGCCCGTGAACTCAGGACCGGCTGCCTCCACCAGAGTTTTGAGTTCTCGCGCCTGCATGTCTCCGGCGTGATTCTCAATCGCAATCCGGATTTGCGCATCCATGGCCCGCGTCCGGGTATTCCGCAAAACCGCAACCATGCTTTCGATGTGCCGCTCGATTCCCCCTTTCCGGTCTTCGCTACTGCCCAGAACGGCCCGTACGATTTTCGATCCCACAATGCCGGCCGCGGTGATCATGCGCGCGAGTTGCTCTTCGGCTGTGCCCTCTTTGCGGTCGAACATGGCTGAAGTGGGGCAAATGGACTTCATTCCAATTTCCACTTCGATGCCAAGCTTCTCCGCGTACTGGCGGACCTTTCGCAGGTTATCCGGATCCAGTCCGCCGAGGAAACGGACTTCGGAGAAATGGACGACCTGGACCTTTTGGGCGCCGCAGTAATCCAGGTACTGGAATGGTGTCCAGCCCTGTGTCCGCAGGCTGAACAGATCGATGCCCAGCTTGATGGGAGTTGCCGCGAGACCGTGCATGGCTAAACCCATCCCAGCCATAGTTCCCAGAAACGTGCGCCGTTGAATGCCAGTCACCGCAGTCAATCATAACAACGCGGGCAGTCAGCATCCGGCGACAGCCATGTATCATGGTCGGATTCATGCGATGTTTCCTCGCAGGGCTTCTGTGCAGCCTGAGCCTTGCCGCAGCAGGACAGCCTTGGTCCATCGAACGCCTGTTCACACGCCCCTTCATCTGGGGCACGCCGCCTTCCGAGGTCACTTGGTCGCATGACGGCCACATGCTTGCCTTCTTATGGAATGCCGAAGGCCAACCATTTCTGGATTTATACACCTACAATCCGGATACGCGGAAGCTCACGCGTCTGACAGATTTCAAGTCCGTTCACGACGATCTGAACCAGACTGAAGCCGAGAAAGACGAGCGGCTGAAACGCTATCAGCTGCCTCAAACGGGAGTAAGCGTCTTCGATCTTTCGCGCGACGGGGCCCGCGCCGCACTCGCTTACCAGGGCGATCTTTATCTAATCCCGACCGACGCTCACGAGCCACCCTTCCGCCTCACAAAAACCAAGCTCCCCGAAGCGAGCCCGCAGTTTTCTCCCGACGGGCGTAGGCTGGCTTATCTGCGCTCAGGCCAGCTTTTCACGCAGGAGCTTTCGACCGGGCAGCTCACGCAAGTAGCGGACGCAGACAATATCACGGGGTACAAATGGTCTCCCGACGGGAAGCGAATACTCTATTCCACGCGCAGCGCCACTCCTGGCCGGCAGTTGGTTCTACCGATCTACTCCGGTAGATTGGTGACAGCCCGACCTTTCCCGCGTAATTTGGCGGGCGATGAGCCGGGGCAATCGAAAAGCTTCACCGTAGCCGCGGACGGCGCCGGCGCCTCAACCGCTTTAGATGCCGGACCATGGGGCGCCAGAGTCTGGTCGCAAGGCGCACCCCAATGGTCGCCCGACAGTCACTATCTAATTCAAGCGGTCATCCATCCCGATATGAAGCGCGAACAGGTATTGCTGCTGGATGCGCACACCGGGAAGGCCAAGGTTCTGCACGAGGCCAAGGACGCAGCTTGGGTGAACGGCATGGCTCTGGGCTGGTCGCCCGATTCCAAGACAGTCTGGTTCACCAGCGACGAAGACGGCTACCAGCACCTATACACTGTTCCGGTTTCCGGCGGCAAAGTCACGCAGCTTACCCGCGGCAAATGGGAAATCCATCGCGAGCAGAGCCTATACCCGGAGGATCCGCAGTGGATCGGCGACTGGCTGTATTATTCTTCCACGGAGCCCAGTCCTTCCGAGAGGCAATTCTTCCGCGTCAAGCCGGACGGTTCGTCGAAAGAGCGGCTTTCGGAAGGAGAAGGTATCCGGATCGGAGTCGTTTCGAATGACGGCGCCCATCGCGCGGTACTTGCCGCCGATCTCGATCATCCGCTCGAATTGACGGTGGACGGACGGCCTATCACCCACCGGGCTACGCCGGAATTCGCACAGTATTCCTGGCCTTCCACCCGTTTCTACACATTTCCGTCGCACTCCGGCAAACAAACCGTAGCCGGAAAGATGCTCCTGCCTGCGGGTTATCAGCCTGGCGAAGGCAAACACAAATGGCCCGCCGTGTTTTTCATTCACGGCTCCGGCTATGCCACTAGCGTCTTGAAGCAATGGGGCAGCTATCAGGAGTACCGGTATGTCTTTAATTCCTGGCTTGCCAACCATGGTTATGTTGTATTCGATATCGATTACCGGGGCAGCTCCGGCTACGGTCGCGACTGGCGTACCGGTGTTTATCTCGATATGGGCGGACCGGACCTGCAAGACGTCCTGGGGACGGTAGATTACGCCCGTTCGCTTGGCAACATCGACATGCATCGCTGCGGCATTTGGGGCGTCAGCTATGGCGGCTTTATGACCGACATGGCGCTGTTCCGTTCGCCTGGCACTTTTCAGGCCGGCGCCGCATTCGCTTCCGTCACCGAGTGGGAAAACTACAACGCATTCTACACGCAGCAGCGTTTAAACCGGCCGCAGGACAACCCCGAAGCGTACCGCCGCTCTTCGCCCATCACGTTTGCCGGGCAATTGAAAGATCCGCTGCTGATTGTGCATGGCATGGCGGATAGCAATGTCCTGTTCCAGGATGACGTGCAGCTTACCGAGAAGCTGGTCCACCTGAATAACCCGAACTTTTCCGAGATCTTCTACCCCGAAGAGAACCACGGCTTTGCCCGCGAGGAAAGCTTGATCGATTCATTCCGCCGCACAGCCGAGTTCTTCGATTTGCATCTGAAGGCCGCGGCCAAGTGACGCTTCCGCGCTTCTATCCAATCGTTGATACCGCGACCCTGGCTCAGCGTGGGGCGGCGCTATTGACCGCCAGCCGCGCCTTGCTCGCCGCGGGAGCTGCGATTCTGCAAATCCGCCACAAAGGCCACTGGCCGCGCGGCCTTTTCGCCGAAGCGGAAGAAGCCGCGCGCCTATGCCTCGAACATGGGGCCAAGCTGATTGTGAATGACCGCGTGGACATAGCCATGCTCCTGGCTTCGGGGGTCCACTTGGGCCAGGACGATCTTGCTCCGTCCGATGCCCGCCGCCTGCTGGGTCCTGACCGCGTGATCGGGTTTTCCACCCACAACGCGGAACAGCTTACTGCTGCCGCGGCAGAGCCGGTTGACTATGTTGCGATCGGCCCCATTTTCGCTACGGCGAGCAAGGAATCGCCCAGCCCGGTGATCGGCCCGGAACAGATCCCCAGCCTGCGCGCCCTGGCCAGGCATCCGGTGGCCGCGATCGGCGGGATCACCCGGCAAAACGCGCGAGCGGTTTTTAAGAACGGGGCCGATGCCGTGGCGATTATCTCTGACCTGTATCCCGATTCCTTGACAGAACACACTCTCCGGGCGAGAGCCGCCGAATGGCAGACCTTATGCCGAACCCTTTAACAACTTCCCCGCCTTCCACGCTTGTGAAAGGCCTCGGACTGATCGACGCCACCACGCTGGTGATGGGCTCCATGATCGGTTCCGGAATCTTCATCGTTTCGGCGGACGTAGCCCGGCAGGTGAACTCCCCGGGGCTGCTGATCCTGACGTGGATTGTCACGGCGCTGCTCACAATCATCGCGGCGCTCAGTTATGGAGAACTCGCGGCTGCCATGCCCCAGGCGGGAGGCCAATACGTGTATCTTCGCGAAGCCTTCGGCCCGTTAAGCGGATTTCTCTACGGCTGGACGTTGTTCCTGGTGATTCAGACCGGCACCATCGCCGCCGTCGCGGTGGCCTTTGCCAAATTTACGGGCGTGTTCTTCCCATCCGTCTCGGCCCAGAATTATCTGATCGGCTCCGGCAAGCTCGGCTTCACCACGCAGCAACTGGTGGCCATCGCCGTAATCCTCACCCTTACCGCCGTCAACACGCGCGGCATTCGGACCGGCGCGATGGTGCAGAACGTCTTCACGTTCGCCAAAACCGCGGCGCTGCTCGCGCTTATCGTGCTCGGCTTCGCTCTCGGCCGCAATAGCCAAGCAGTGGCCGCGAACTTCCACGATTTCTGGCGCGGCGCCGATTGGGGCATCCACACGGTCCGGCTGATCGGTGTGGCGATGGTGGGAACTCTCTTCTCGAGTGACGCCTGGAACAACGTCACATTCACGGCCGGAGAGGTTCGCAACCCCCGGCGAAACGTGCCGCTCTCGCTTGCTCTGGGAGTCGGAATCGTTTCGCTTCTGTATGTTGCCAGCAACTTCGTCTATCTGAACGT
>JALYXI010000457.1 GCA_030947245.1 Acidobacteriota bacterium | reverse complement strand
GTTTCCGTCTTGCCCGAAAGCGTCACCACGCCGTCTTTCACGTCGATCCCAAGCGCGCCGCCTTTCACATCGGTGTCGGCGGCAAGCTTCATTTTCACTTGGTCGTTGAGCGTGTCATCGCTCACCGGCCCTTTGCCAGCCGCCCACAACGACGTCGCGACGGCAAACGAAAGTAAAACCTTCTTAGGTCTCATTCGTATCCGCCATTGTACGCCAGTCGAGCGCATTCAGGAATGCGGGTTTCTCGCGCCAGTTCGGCTGAACTTTGATGTGTAATTGCAGGAAGATGCGGACCCCCAACAGGTTCTCCATATCTTGCCGCGCCTGCGTGCCGATCCGCTTCAGCATCTGCCCGCCCTGGCCGATAACAATGCCCTTCTGGCCTTCGCGCTCAACGAAGACCGTGGCGTAAATGCGCGTGATATTGGGCGCTTCCTCCCATCGATCGATCAGCACAGCGACGGAGTGGGGAACCTCCTGCCCGGTCTCCTGCAGGATCTTTTCGCGAATCAGTTCCGCGGCGATGAACCGCTCCGGCTGATCCGTAACGTGATCTTCCGGAAAATACCGGGGGCCTTCCGGCATGCGGCTGATGATGGCGGCGCGCAGAGCATCCAGGTTCGAACCCCGAAGCGCGGAGATAGGAATATAATCCACAAAATCGTGTAATTGGCGGTACTGATCGATCAGCGGGAGAACCACTTCCTGCTGCTTTACAAGGTCGGTCTTGTTGAGTACGAGGATTGCCGGAGCATCGGACTTCCCCAGCAGGGTGAGCGCGTGCCGGTCGGCCTCGGTGAAGCGCTCGGTTGCATCGGCCAGATAAAGCAGCAGGTCGCGTTCGTTCAGGGCATCGCGAACCGCGTTCATCATTCGCTTCTGAATCGCATTTTCGGCTTTGTGAATGCCGGGCGTATCAATGAAGACCACCTGCGCTTCCGGGGTTGTGAGCACGCCCTGAATGCTGGTGCGCGTGGTCTGCGGCTTATTCGCGACAATGGCGACTTTGAAACCCACCAGCGCGTTCAGCAGGGTGGACTTGCCCGCGTTCGGACGGCCCAAGATAGAAACAAATCCGGAAACGTGTTTATTGGTCAATGTTTGTGGTCACCTGAGGAACCGTTTTCAGAGCCTGGACGCGAACCTGCCGCACCTTTAGTTCATCACTGGCGAGCACATCGATTTTGATTCCATCGCGCTCCACAGATTCCCCGGCCGGCGGCACGCGTCCCAGCCATTCGGTGATCAGGCCGCCCACTGTGGTGGATTCGATCTCTTCGCCGGGCGTGAACTCCAGCAAGGCTTCCAGACGGCCCAGATCGAAAGTGCCCGGCACCAGGTAAGCGCCGGACCCAACCGGCTCCACATCTGAAGTCGGTTCATGTTCATCGCGAATCTCGCCTAAAATTACTTCCACAAGATCTTCCATGGTGACCAGGCCGGCGGTGTTGCCGTACTCATCCACAACCATCACCATGTGCGCGCCTTCCTGCTGCATCTCACGCATCAGATCATTCACGGGCTTGGTCTCCGGCACGAAGCGAATGGGACGCATCAGTTCCCGAATCTTGAGCGTGGCCCGCTCCTGTTCACCCAATTCGAACATGTCCCGCACATGGACGAAACCGACAACCTGGTCGATTGTTTCCTCAAACACGGGAATGCGGGAATACTGTTCATGGATCACAAGCTGGCGCAATTGTTCCAGCGTATCGTTGGCGGAAATGGCGACGACGTTCGGACGCGAGGTCATCACTTCACGAACCACCTTGTCCCCGAACTCGACCACGCTCTGAATCAATTTGCGGTCGTCCTCTTCGATGAGCCCTTCTTCGGTGCCGGCGGAAATGAGAGCATCGATGTTTTCGGCTGACGTGGGCGGCTCCGCGGCGCTGGTCTTCTCATCGGCTGCAAGATCCAGAAGAGAATGCAGGAAATTGAGCAGCGCCACCACGGGCCGCATCAGGAACGCGAACCCGCGCAGCACCGGCACCAGCGGCAAAAGCAGATGGCCGGAACTGCGCCTGTACAGAAGCTGCGGCACCACATACGCCACCAGCATCATCAAAAGCCAGGCGCTGAAAGCCGCTTCCAGGCATAGCGGCCATGTGATGGAACTGCCTTGCACGAAGGTAAGAAACACGGAGATGGAGAGCAGCAGGAGCGTTCCGTGCTTCAAGAGCGAAAAGCTGAGCGTGCCTTCTTCCGTGCGGAACCCGATGCGGTCTTCAAGAGTAGCCTTGAAAAATTGCAGCGCGGGCAAATCACGGGTGCGCAAGCGCATGGCTTCCAGATACAGCGTTTGCACGAAGGTGATCAGGCAGAGCACCAGGGAAAGCAGCACGGTCGCGAGTAACAGCAGAGCGCTCACTTTCGGTTGCTCGCAAAACCCAAGGCCCGGGAGCGGGCAATCAGACTGGAAGGGAGGCCCAACTTCGCCCGCCATTTCCCTTCCGCTCTTGCCATCAGCCCACCATCCGTTTCATGATCCATGCCGAGCAGGTGCAGAACACCATGCAGTATCAGAACCCGGATTTCTTCTTCCGTGCGGTGGCCGAACTCCCGTGCTTGCGCTTCGGCGCGGGGATAAGAAATGGCGATGTCGTTCGATTCCGGGAAGGACAGCACATCGGTTGGATAATTCTTCCCTAAAAATTGGGCATTCAGCCGGCGCAGTTCGGCATCGGTCGTAATCAGGCAATGGAAATCAAGCGCGGGGGCGACGGCTTGCTTCAGGCGCGCGGCGAAAGCTTCCAGCTTGTTGCGGTCCAAATCCGCGGGGACGCGCCGAAACGACAAGCGAAATTCTTCAGGGGACATGAAATCCGTCAGGCGCTCAATTGGCCCGGCGGTATGGCGGCGGCTTCCAGCGGCAGACCGGAAAGCCTGAGCGACATCTGGCGCGCTGCTGCTTCATTATGCTTCTCATAGGCGCGCACAATGCGCTGCACCAGGCTGTGGCGCACCACATCGCACTCATTGAAGTGGACGAAGCTGATACCTTCCACTCCGTTCAGGATTTCGAATGCATCCAGAAGACCGCTGCGTTTGCCCGTGGGCAGATCGATCTGCGTGATGTCGCCATTGACCACCATCTTCGAGTTGAAGCCCTGGCGTGTAAGGACCATCTTCATTTGTTCCGGCGTGGTGTTCTGGGCTTCATCCAGCAGAATAAAAGAGTCGTTCAGAGTGCGGCCGCGCATAAAAGCAAGGGGCGCCACTTCGATCACGTTCTTCTCCAGAAACTTTTCCACTTTGTCGCTTTCGAGCATGTCACCCAGCGCGTCGTAGAGAGGGCGCAGATAAGGATCGATCTTTTCCTGCAGAGTGCCGGGGAGGAAACCGAGGCGCTCGCCGGCTTCGACAGCAGGCCGGGTAAGCACAATTCGGGCAACGCGCTTCGAGATCAGCGCGGATACGGCCATGGCAACCGCGAGATAGGTCTTCCCGGTACCGGCAGGTCCCACGCCGAAAACAAGATCATTGCGTTCGATCGCTTCCAGGTAGCGGCGCTGGTTTACGGTTTTGGGCGTAAGAATCTTTTTGCCGAAACTCCGCTGGCGGCCGCTGGCTACAAGCGCGCTCAAAGTGACGTCCGGGTCTTCCGTGACGACGCGCAGGTAATTATGAAGATCGCCATTCGTAAATACAGCACCCTCCTTGACCAGCGCCGCATAGTCCTGTAGGATGCGTTCCGCGCGTTGAACATTGGCCGGGTCTCCGTCAATTTCAATCGAGTTGTCAACCAGGGTGGTGCTGACCTTCAGACCCTGTTCGAGAAGACGGATGTTTTCGTCACGAGTGCCGAACAGGCTTTCAATGCCCCGGGCAATGTGCACGCTTGTTGTCATTTGGGTTGGGGGAAAACCTCCGGACAGGAAGATGGGCACTGCATTAGCTAAAAAAAATGTGCAAAACGTGGTTAGAGAGGGGAAATACTTTGGGCCGCGAATTGGCGGGGAGGCGGAAAACCATCCAGCTTCAGTATAGCAGCGGGCCAGGCCAAATTGAAGACATAATCGTTTCAGCGCAATCTGGAAGACGATTCACGCCGTATCAATTATTGAGGGGACAGAAGAACGTTCGTCTGATAGATCCTTCAGGCCAACTGACAGTTCTTTCGATCGGGGGTTGTTGCGGGCCAGGGCGGAAAACGTCCCGGCCCTTTTTTTACGTTCAATCGCCCGAAATCCGCTTCGGCACGGAAGGATTCGGGACGAACCAGGCGCGCCACACCGGAAACGTGGTCTTAGCAACCGAAAGGCCCAGCATCCCCAACGTAATGGCGAAGGCCGCTACTACGGTTTCGCCAATGGTCAGGCGCTCCTTCCAATAGCCGAGCCACCGCCCGTATACCAACTCAACGTGAACCCAGTACACCAGCAAGGAAGTGGTTCCAAATTGCCGGACCCAACTCCAGATCTGGGATCCGGACTGCAGAGTCCAGACATAGGCGAACGCAATCACCAGATACACGACCCCCAGCTTGATCAGGATCAAGGCGGGGCTGTCAAGCCAGAAGTCAGATTTCGAATAGATGGAGAGCGACATGGACGAGACAGTGTAAGCTCCGAATGCGACTGCGATGCCCGCCAAAGCAAGCCATTGCATTGCTTGCGGAATCTGCTCGTCTTTCAGCACGCGAAGCAGGCTTCCGAAACTGACGCCGAACAACAGGAATGACGCCCAGGGGAAGAATCCAAAGAAAATGTTGCTGGGCGCTACATAATCCTTCACCAATTCCGGCACGCCGGTGAAATCGATCATGGAAACCAGCGGAGCCGCCGCCGCGATCGCCAATCCTAAGATGGCGCAAAGCCGGATACGCTCCATCGTCCGGAACAGCGCCATTACGGATGCGACCGCAATGGAAAAACCCATGCAATTGAGAATATCGACGCGCAGCAGGTCGCTTACCTGGCGGGTGCTGGAGAAGGCCCAGAGCTGCAAGCGGAACAGGAACGCAATCGCCATCAGAAATCCGGCGCGGCCCAGCGCGGCCCACACGCGGCCGCCGGGAGATACGCCTTTCCGTTCCGAGCTATCCATCAGAAACGCGAGCGTCACACCTGTGAGAAAAAGGAAAAATGCCGGGGGCATGCCGCCCACAAACTGCGAAAGCAGGTAAGGGCCGCCGTTGCGAAGGTCCGTCCGGGTGAACGAATTGAAAACGTGACCCTGCAGCATGATCACGGCCGCGACGCCACGCACCCAATCCAGATACAGCAGGCGGGATGAAGAACTCACGTTCTTACCAGGTTGATACATGGGGCTAAGAGCCGCAGCTATTTCTGCGGGTATACCTTTTGAAACCCCTTGCGCGGTTTAAGTTTCAGAGCGGAATCCGGAATATTGGAATTGATTATCAGATCCGCGTAAGCCAGCAGCGTGGAATCTCCGGAAGGCTGATAGCCCTTTTGCTGCACCGGATAACCCGTGGAATTCGATAGCCACAACTCAACCTTGCGTAGATATTGCGACACCTGCTTCGATTTGGGAATCAATTGCAGGTGCGTGGTCTTTTCGCCATTCCGCACTTCATCGGCGCCCAGCAGAGTAACATCGTAAGCGGCAGCCAATTCTTTGCCGGAACCGCCAAAGCCCAATAGAAACACCTGCTCGAAAAGGTCGCGATTTTTGCCGATTTCATACTCCTGCACGGTATTGATCTTTGGGTAATACAACTGGGCGGTCTGGCCTTGCAGCATCAAAGTATGAGCATCGGCGCCAGTAAAATCAATCAGGGCGCGCAGTTCCCTTGGAGCCGGCCGCTTCAATAGGATGGAGCCGGTCTGGGTGGTGTCCAAATCGACAGCTACATTGTGCGTGGTGTAAGTGATCTTCGCCTTCGCGGATTTGAAGCTCGCGGCGTTGGCATCCAGGCGGCTCAGAGCAGTTTGGAGTGGGTCCCCGCCAGTCAGCGTCACCGCGAACAGAACCCCCAGCAGGAGCTTCAAGGTTTTGCAACCGCCACGTAGCCCTTTATTTCCTGTTCGGAATCGTAGATGGGCTGAAGACTCGTAATTACTTGGTTTTTTCCTGTTTTCTGCCGCAGTATGGAGCTTAAGCGTTCCATGCGGCCGGCCTCCGGTAGGGGGGAAACCAACTCCGGCTCAATCCAGAACATCTGGCTATTTTTCATGCCAGGTAAAGAGACGATCGCGCTGGCGCCGGGGATGCGGGGCTGATCGTGAAACCATGTTCGCGGAGTAAACAGGACGAACATGACGATCAACGCGACCATCACATCGTATTGCCAGGTAGCACGCGCGTAGTCCCACAGAATGAAGCGTTTAAGCCCTGCCAGCACCTATTTGAGTGTAGCATTGTGCGCTTGGACGGAGGCTTCGAGCATGCCCACCCCCTCAATGCGCGCGCGAACCCGGTCACCCGCTTTGATGCGAGCGCCCTTCGGACAGCCGGTTGAAATCAGGTCACCGGGATGAAGGGTCATATAGTCGCTGTGAAAGCGGACCAGCTCAAACGGGCGCGTTCGCATATTGCGCACGAAGTCCCGGGAGCAGGTAGCATCGTTGTGTTCCGTGACCACCTCCAACCCATCCACATCCGGGACCTCGTCTTCGGTAACGATCACCGGGCCGAAACTGAAGAAGGTATCGAAGCTCTTGGCGCGGGTCAGGTAGCGAGGATTTTTCTTCAGCACATCTAGCGCGGTCAGGTCGAGCGTGGTGGTGTAGCCGTAAATGGCGTCACGCACGGTTTCATCGGTTAAGAACCGGCTGGTGCGGCCGATGATTACGCCCAGTTCCCCTTCCGCATCCACATCGTTCGAAAGGCGCTCGGGCGGCAGAGTGATCACCCCACCGGGCTCGAACATGCAGGAGGCAGGCTTCATGAAGCTGCCCGGTTCTTCCGGCTGCACGGCGTTGATGTCTTCGGCGTGGGAGAGGTAATTCAGGCCGATGCACCAGATTTTGGGCGGAACCCGGTACGGCAGCAGCGGTGTGACCTGATCGAGTGGAATCGGCGGCACGCCTTGCACCGGAACGTCTTTGACGCCCTCCTGAATCAGCTCAAGAACGCTGTTGGGAAGGCGGCTGTGGAATTTCGAATTGATGTCGAGAATGGGTGCCACGCCGCCCGGCACCAGAACTCCCGCGTGCTTTTGCCCGCTGTAAAGAAACGAAAGTAGTTTCACCTGAGTGCTGTTGTATCAGAAATCCAGCCTTTCAATCAGGGTATCGAGTGCGGTTTGGGATACCGCGCGTTCGGACTGGAGAGCGCTGCGGCGGTCGTTCAATCCCGAAAGTTCAGCCTCCTGCGCTGCGAGCTTAGTCGCGTAGCTCTGTACTTGGCCTTGTTGGCCGGCGACGCCGTTTAAAGCGGCGATGTTGTCGCGCAGACGCTTACCATCCGCCCCGACCGAATCGATCCTCTGCTGAACGGTGGCAATCTGCCGATCCAGCGAATCGATCCGCGCCTTGGCCGCGATCACCTGACCGAGCGAGCGCCGGGCCGCGTCGCTGAGATGGGTATTTTCGGCGTAGCTTCCGAGCAAGTTCGAACCGGCGCTGCTGACCGATACGGCGGTGCTGTACACCCGCTCTTCGGCAACGGCAAGCCTGGCTGTTCCGTCTGCCGGCAGCGGGATTTCGAAGCGGTATGCGGCCGGCGTGGTCTCCGCGGGTTTGGGCGAGATAAGCACATAACCGGGCCGCTGAGCGTGTTCAATCAGCAAAGTTTTGCTCTTGCGATCGACGTTTTTCACGGAGTACGTTTTCGTTTCCGCGGCCGCCAGCTTCGAAGTGATTACGCCGTGTTTGATGTGAATCTCCCGCACAATCGCGCTCTGTGAATCAAAAGCGTTGGTTATGCGCGTGCCCAGGTCGACGGCGTAACTGACCAGACGCTTGTCGCCGGCCTTTACGGTTTCCACCAGCGCTTCACCTGCATAGGCGCCTGCATCGTACACAGTGACGGGGCCGCCATCGAGAGTTTTGCCAGTGGAGTTCGTGAGTTCCGCGGCCTGCAGCGGATGAACAGCCGCGGGATCCGAATAAATCAGCAAACGACGCGCGTCGATTTTATCTTGCAGGAAGGGCAGCATGACGGATTCGTTCTTGCGCACCGTGACCGGCATGGCGATGGCGTATTCGAATAGGTCGCCCAGTTCCCGCGCCCCGGCTTGGGCGCTGATGGTGCTGGGCTGCGCTGCTGTCATCGAGGCGGGACGCTGGAGTCGGCTAAACTGCTCGAGACGTTCGGGAGGCGGAGGCGGAGCCGCGCTGGGTATACCGCCAACTATCCCGCCAGCGACACCGCCAGCTATGCCGCCAGCTATGCCGCCCAGGACACCACCGCTCTTACTCAGCATTCCATCGTTCATGGCTCCCGCGTGGATCGTGGGAGCTACCGCCTGATCTTCCGGCAACTCCGCGTTCCGCCGGCTGACATACTTTGGCTCATAGAGTTGGCTGATGAAAGAAATGGGCTTGCCGGAAACCAATGCCATGCGAACGCCGGACCAGTCCTCACCTGTTGTATTGTCGACAATTGCCCAGCCTTCCAGCACCGGCGCCGCAGCCGACAGCATCAGCCGGTAGCTCGATTTCCAGACCGGGCTGGGGACAATGTAGCTTGCCGTGATCTCACGCGGGGCGGCAGCGCGGTCAGAATCGATAAACAGGCTGCGTTTTTCGACAGACCGTGACGATGCGACGGCCGCCAGGTATTCGCGAAATTGTGTTTGCAGCTTGGGATCGGAGAAACGGATGCCGGACGCGGCGGCAAGGTCGTAAGTACGGAGGTCGCCCGAATCCAGCAGAAGGGTGATCTGCTCTTTTCCTTGCATTCCGGTACCGGTACCACCGGCCGGCGGGGGCATGGCTGGAACCACCCTTGCCCCGGCAATTACGCCCGCTACTTTCTCAGTCCCAAATTGCAATTCCACGCGCGTGCCGCGAAGCTGGTCGAGAATTGCGCTCAGAGGTTGGTCGTCTGCGATATGAAATGGGAATTCGGCCAGTTTCTCCTGAAGCGGGATGCTGGAATCGTAACGGAGCCCCGCTACGCGGCCACCGCCTTTCTCCGTAACACTAAGGGACTTCAGCACATCGTTCATCTCGGCTGCCTTAAAATCCAGACGCGCTGAATCTCCCGGAGCGATGCTGCCGGATCGCTCGAAATAGCCGACTCCGTGTTTAAACAAAGTCACTTGGCGTACAGGCAGTTCCGCCGGAACCGCCTCGAAACATGGCAGAAGCGGAAAAAGGATGCGGGCCATGAGGGTGCATTTCATGGAAGGGTAGACGCCGGGCGCACGCGCGTAAGTTCCTTGCCGGAACGGGTTCTATACCCTTTTTAACGTGATGGGGAGCTTGACATCGTAAAGGGGCTTCGTCAGACTTGCTTATACGATGCGGTTTTGCCACTTGTTGCTGCCCGTTTTGATTACCGCTTCGGGCACATGGTTAAGCGCGCAATCGCCCGCCCCGGTTCCGAAATCCCAATCCAAGCAAAAGACCCCGCCCCCCGCCCCTGATCCACCGGCCGACGCGGACTCCGAAAAAAAAACGGATCAAGAGCCAACTGAGCCGTCAGCAGGCGCCTCGACGGCAGATCAGTCATCATCGGCGGGGGCAGGAGCGCTGGACCGCGGCGCCGATCAATTGGACCTAAATGCCGCTGGCGGGGACTATACCGGACCTTCGATCCTAAGCCGCGGCAACAGCTTCAGCCCGTCCGCGGCGTTGAGTGGCGAACGATTCCGCCCTTATGCCGGTGTCAACTTTGCATACGATTCCGGATTGGCCGGACTGCCCTCGGCCACCGGCCGGCTTTTCGGAACGGATCTTAATTATGGAGTGACCGGCCGTAAGCTCCGGCGGCGTGAGAGGTTCGAGCTGGATTACCACGGCCACACCTATCTCTACAACACAACATCGCAGGATCACACGCTCAATGCTTCCTATAGCCGCTTGCTCAGTTCGCGAGTGTCGG
>JALYXI010000451.1 GCA_030947245.1 Acidobacteriota bacterium | reverse complement strand
TTCTCATACTCCGCAATTCGATGCGCCGCGGCCTGTTCGGATTTCGACCGGCGTTCTGAACGAGCCGCATCGAACTTCTGCTGTTCCCGCTTCTGATCGTCCCGTGAAAGGGCCTTTCCATTGACCTTCAGCAGACGCCGGTACGGAGACCCGAACAGCATAATTACCTGGTTGGTCTTCGAACCATGCGAGTCCCTGGTAACCTCGGTGTACGAATACTTAGGCGCGGCTTGCCAGTCACGCTCATTGGCCTGAACGGAATTCCGGATGATTTCCTCGGCCGTAACCGGAGCCGAAAAAGCAAAAACAGGCTCCCCTACCAACAGGATCGCTACGACTCTTACCACTAAGGCCATGTCCATAGCTACCTGGCCGCTCCCCGCCTTTCAATCTCCTGAATAACTCCTTTGCGACTTTTGTGCTTACGCTCGTAGGTTCCGATTTTCCGCAGGTCGGTTCTCGAGAGCGCGTCGAGCTTCGATGCGATCTGCGGAATCGTGAGGTGTTGATATCCCTCAATCGGCAGTCCGCAGTCGGGGGACTTGCCCTTGCGATCCTTCTTCTTTTCGGATTTCGTCTCCCCGTATTCCGCGCGCTGCTTATTCACGATACGCGCGGCGACCTCGGCGGCGCGACCGCCGTATCGGCCGGATTTTCTGAACCGGTCCTTCAGTTCCTTATATTCTCTTTCACGTTTCGGACTTGCGCCCCTTGGCATTTTGCTCTCCCTGGCAACCTCACTTTCGCCACACTCTTCCTGTATCTTCTTTTAACGCCGCATCAGACGGCCAAGCACCAGGGCCGTCGCCCAACCAGCCAGAGCGCCCGCCGCGAGCGCGCGTGGCCGCGACCGCCACAAACCTTGTGAACCCGCGAAAGCCGGCTCCTTGCCCCCGTGAATCGCCATGCGCAGAACCTCAGCCGTGTGATGCGGTTTTTTATGCGTCATCTGTGTAATCTGCTCGCGGCAGCTGAATCCATCGGCAACAATCAGCGTATTCTCGTCCGCCTTCCGAACTTCGGGAATCAGCACCCGCTCCCCACATGCCACCGATATCGAATAACGATCTTTTTCGAATCCGAAACTGCCCGCCATTCCGCAGCAGCCTGAATCGAGCACTTGAAAATCGAGTCCGACCGCTTTGTACAGATCCTCTTCGGACTTCATCGTCATGATCGCTTTCTGATGGCAGTGTCCTTGCACAAGCGCTTTACGTGGAAAGCGCGGGATGGAATCTTCCTTCCGCTCTTTCCCCAGAAACTCACTGATGGTGAAGCACTGCTGGTGAAGACGCTTCGCATTCCAGTCGTTGGGAAGAAGGTTTACCATCTCGTCGCGGAACACCGCCAGGCAGCTTGGTTCCAGCCCGATCATCGGCATGCCCGACTGGATTTGCGGGCCGAGCTCCGCCAGCGTTTGCTTCAATAGCCGCTTTGCCGTATCCAGCATTCCGAAATCGTAGAGCGGCCTTCCACAGCATAGGCTGCGCCCCGGAATCGTCACCTCATATCCGGCATGTTCTAGTACGTCGACCGCCGCTTTTGCGATACTCGGATGGAAGTAATTATTGAATGTGTCGGGCCACAGCAGAACCTGGGGGGACCCTTCGTTTACGCGCGGCCGGCCGCGGAACCATCTGGTGAATGGTTCGTCGGCGAAACGCGGAATCGTCCGCTCCTGCGCGATGCCTCCCAGCGCTTTCGCCATGTTGCTCAGTCCCGGCATGTGCGTCAGCAGATTCACCATCCCCGGCGCGAACGATGCTGCCCGCGCCCACCAGTAGATGAGTCCCATCGAATAGGCGTGCCGCGGCCGAATGCGGCCATCATAGTAATGCGAGAGAAACTCCGCCTTGTACGTGGCCATATCCACGTTGACGGGACAGTCTCCCTTGCAGCCTTTACAGGCCAGGCAAAGATCCAGCGCGTCATGCACGGCGTCGCTGCGCCAGCCCTTCGTGAGCGGGTCGCCCTGCAGCATCTCGAATAGGAGGCGGGCGCGGCCC
Source organism: Acidobacteriota bacterium (assembly GCA_030947245.1). GTDB lineage: Bacteria > Acidobacteriota > Terriglobia > Bryobacterales > Bryobacteraceae > JALYXI01. The sequence goes on along the minus strand of JALYXI010000451.1, from coordinate 4,347 downwards.
CGGGTGGAATGCTCCTCCTCGCGAGTCACCATATAGCTCGGGCACATGGTGCCGCCTTCTTCGCGCCTGCACTTGCCCACGCCCACACAGCGCAACGAAGCGCGCGCGAAAGAACCTTCATCGTCCGGATACTGAAAATGCGTTTTGATCTCCGGCGGGTTGTAGCCGGCGCCCAGACGGAGATTGTCGGTGATTCCGTACGGATCGACAACTTTGCCCGGATTCATCTTCCACTGCGGATCCCAAATCGCCTTAAACTCGCGGAAGGCCTGAACCAGCTCTTCTCCAAACATCTTCGGCAGGAATTGAGCCCTCGCCTGCCCGTCCCCATGCTCGCCCGAGAAAGAGCCGCCGTAGCTGACGATGAGCGATGTCGCTTCGTCCATGAACCGCCGGTAATTGTCTAACCCGGCGCTGCTTCGCAGATCGAAATTCACCCTGCAGTGAATGCAGCCTTGGCCCAGGTGCCCGTACACCGACGGATGGTACCCGTGCTTGTCGAACAGCTTTCGAAGGTCGCGCAGGTAATCGCCGACGCGGTCGGGCGAAACCGCCGAATCTTCCCAACCCGGCCACGTGGGCGGCTCGCCCGGCACCCATGCCGCAGTGCCAAGGCTCGACTCCCGAACTTCCCAGAGCCGCTCCTCGTCCGCGGGGTTGTCGTAGAGTTTCATGTTGGGCGGGTGCGGCTTCTTCCGCAAACTCTCCATCAACGCCCGCGCCTGCTCATCCGCCCCTTCCTTTGTATCCGCGCCGAACTGCACTAACAGCCACCCGCCGCCTTCCGGCAGTTCCGCCGTGTTCTGAACGTGCTCGCCTCGTTTCTTATAGGACTCGATCAGCCGGTCGTCGAAGCCTTCGCAGCCGATGGGACCGGCCGCCGCAATTTCCGGAATGTGATCGCCGGCGGAATAAATATCGGGATAACCCAGCACCAGCAGCGTACGCTTCGGCGGACTGTGGATAAGATTTCCAACGACCTCCAGAACGGTGACGCACGTGCCTTCCGTTCCTACCAAAGCGCGCGCTACGTGGAACCCGTTCTCCGGTAGAAGCTGATCGAGATTGTAGCCCGAAATGCGTCGTGGAATGCGCGGAAAGCGTTCCCGGATGCGGTCCGCGTAGCGGTCCCGCAATGTCTTCAATGCCGCGTAAATCTCGCCGCGGCGCCCCCCATCCCGAATGAATTGCTCGATTTCCGGCTCGCTCGTCCTTCCCACACGCATACGGCAGCCGTCATAGGTCAGAATTTCCAGCTCATGAATGTTATCGGACGTGCGCCCCGCAATCTGAGAGTGAATACCGCACGAATTGTTGCCCACCATCCCGCCTAACGTGCAATGGGTGTGGGTGGCTGGATCCGGACCGAATGTCAGATGGTGCCGCTCCGCGGCATCCCGCAGGGAATCGAGAACGGCGCCCGGTTGAACGCGCCCCAATTTGCGATCGGCGTCGATTTCCAGAACTTCATACATGTATTTCGAAAAGTCAATCACCACAGCGGCGTTGCAGCACTGACCGGCGAGACTCGTCCCTCCGCCGCGGGAGAGCACCGGAACACCATGCCGCCGGCACGCCGCTACGATGGTCTCTACGTCCGCGATGTTCCGCGGGCACGTCACGCCGATCGGAACCTGGCGGTAATTTGATGCGTCCGTCGCGTAAAGCGCGCGTGAACCAGCGTCGAATCTTACTTCCCCCCGAATGGAAGTGCGCAACTCGGTCTCCAGACTGGCGGCTGCAATCCCCGGGGATCTTTCGTAAGTGAGCGCTTGGCCCGGAGTGGGCGCCCGCTCGATATTCTCAATTAACAAGACCAGCCTCCCTGGTTACTCTTCCGGCTTACTTTATCCGGCCGGATGCTCCCGGCTTTCGTATGCTTTTTCGCTCCCGCGCTTATGCTCGAAGTGAAACTGAAATGCTCTCGGAGCCCGCCGGATGCGGTATGGCCAGCCATCATCGGGAGCGCGTTCATCGGCCTTTTCTCCTCGTGGTTGGAATTACCGCATTCCAAATCGAACAGATGCGAAAAACAATAAATGAGCAGTTTGAATGCAAAAACCGTCCTTTGAAAAATGCCGCGAGAAGAGCGAGTGCGAAAGCTTACCGTCCCTCGAAGTGCCTCTTCAGGCTTGAAATTCTACTTCTGTATACCCAGTCCGCAACAGGGACCGAAATGCACACTGAGCGGATCGTGGGGACACAAGTGTAGCCCCGTTTACACCGACCACTTGCTCCGTACGGAGATGCGCGTGCACGCATATTGCCGGAGTCCACTTGACAGCAGACGATCGAAAATTTGCGCGCCGCGTGGTGATCGTAATCGCGCTGGGCAGCGTGTTTGCGCTTCTCTGCTATACGGCAGTGCTTCTGTTGTTGGGTTTCGCGGGAATTCTCGGCGCCGTCATAACGGCTGCGGCTGCGGACTGGCTCTGCCGCCGTACGAAGCTCAGTCGACGCATCTGTTACCTTCTGGTGCTACTCGGTGGAATTGCGCTCGTGGGCGTTGCGTTGTGGCTGCTCGTACCGAGAGTCGCCGTGCAGTTAGGCGAACTCAGCCAGGCTTTGCCCAATGCAATCGAAAACACTCGAAAGTATTTGAACCGGATCGGATGGGGACGCGCGATCACTTCGCAGTTTCCTGGTATCGACGTCGGAGCTATAGCGGCAAAATTGACCTCGATTGGGCGCATACTGCTGAACGCCGCGGTCGTGGTAACGGTCATGGTCGTGCTAACCGCGTATTTGGGGGAGAATCCCGCCTATTATCAGCGGGGCGTCCTGGCCTTCTTTCCGGCAGCGTGGCGGCCCACGGCGGGCGGGCTGTTTCAGGAAATTGGTGAGACCCTGCAGTGGTGGTTGATCGGCCAGTCCGTACCAATGGTCACTCTCGGTCTTGTTACCATGGCCGGGCTGCTGATACTTCACATTCCCTCGCCTTTACACTGAGCCTGTTCACCGGAGTCATGATCTTTATACCGTTTGCGGGTGCCGTGATTGCGTTCATCGTCACCGGGCTCGTCACGCTTTCTTATGACCCTTCGAAGCTTCTGGTCGTAACCATTCTGTTCCTGATCATTCACGTTTTGGAGGGATACGTACTTACGCCACTGGTGCAGAAGCGCGCCGTCTACCTGCCGCCCGCGTTGACGATTCTTGCACAGGTACTCATGTCGATGCTGTTCGGATTTTTGGGACTGATACTCGCGACACCGCTCGCGGCGGCACTGCGAGTGATCGTGACAAGACTTTATCTCGAACCGCGGTCCGAGGCTGTGGATGCCCTGCGGCATCGTGGATGACGTTCGCCGCACCTACGCGCCTTTATCGCTGACCTGCTTGGCTTCAGCGAGAGTCAATTACAGGATTACGTGAAGCTGCCGGGACACCTTTGGTGTTCAATGATCTCGTTTGACAGCCTTGCTAAACCGCGCCTAGACTGGCCATGTGCCAGTCTCCCGCCGTGCTCTGCTTTCCAGCTTTTGCCTGTCTCCCGCTCTTCTCGGGGCGCGGCCAAACGGGAACCTCAAAATTTCCGCCATTGAGCTCATTCAGTTGGAGGGTCACAGGAACGCGGAAAGCGGTGTGAACGAGCAATACCAAGTGAATCCGCTCTACGTCTACGACCAGTACCGTCCACCGGTCTATCGAGACAAGGCTCCGGTAGAGAAATCGGTCGCGATGAAAGAGATTTATCTTCGCGTTCGCACCGATGCGGGGCTCGACGGCTTGTATGGCCCAATCGACCGCGAGGCCGCCATTATCGTTCAAGAACAGCTTCGGCCATTTCTGGTCGGCAAAGATCCACTTGCCGGGGAAGCCGTATGGGACCAGATGTACCGCTCCAACCGGCACTCCCGCGACGGACTCTTCATGATGGCGATCAGTGCTGTGGACAACGCCCTGTGGGATCTTCGCGGACGCTATTTCGAAACGCCCGTGTACCGGCTGCTGGGCGGGCCTACGCGCGATTCTGTGGAGGTGTACGGCAGTTGTCTCGGTTTTTCTCTGGAACCCGACAAGGTTCGGGAGCGGTGCCTTGCTTTGAAAGCCGAAGGGTACAGGAATCAGAAGTGGTTTCTCGCTTATGGGCCAGGGTCCGGGCCTGAGGGAATGCAGCGCAATGTCGAGTTGGTTCAACTCCTTCGGGAAACGCTTGGCCCCGGAACCGATTTGATGTTCGATGCTTTCAGCGGTTGGGATCTGACTTACGCGCTTGCCTGGGCCAAGCAGGTTGAGCAATACCGGCCCCGGTGGATTGAGGAAGCCGCGCATCCGGAAAAAATCGGTAGCTTCGCGGCGCTACGCCGTGGAACTTCCGTTCCGGTGGCTTCGGGCGAACACTTC
>JALYXI010000435.1 GCA_030947245.1 Acidobacteriota bacterium | reverse complement strand
CGGCAAAATCCAAAGACTTTGTGAGCGAATTTCTAACTCAGGACACTAGCCTGAAATCGTCATAAGAAAATCCCACCCGCAAATCGCCTCCCGCGCAACGCGGGTGCCAGCCGGATTCCGGAAGACTTCAATAGTGCCATTCAGGCCAACCGGCTCGGCCCCATGCGCAGTTCGCATTTCATCCTTCTACATTCATGAAAGGACAAGAATGAGACACGGTATCTTCGTATCACTAACTTTTTTCGGTCTGGTTTCTGCAAACGCCGGCTTAAATATCAGCACTCAGATAGCAGCTGTGAAAGACATGATCACAGCTAAAAATTACGGTACTGCGGCAATTACAATCATTCGGCTTCGGCGCACGGCGGTAGCCCAGACAAAAGATGTGCCGATCGATTTCGCGGCGATCAAGTCGGCCTCCCTGGTTGCCACGCCCGCACTCGTCATTTCCGCGCTGGATGAGTCTCTACAAAGGTCGTATATCAATGATTTGGCCGGTACTGCTCATGCGCTTGATCGAGCGCAGATACTCACAACGATTCTGGATCGGGATTTGGCTCCGGAACAACGATTTACTCAGCAGGTTGTGAAAGTTGATCAAGAGGCTCGCAATTCAAAAGCAAAGGAGGCGTCGCCATCCGCCCTTGTTAATGCCGCGCGCGTGTCATTCGAACTTGGCGATTATTCTAACGCCATACAGTACTGTCAGCATTTGTTAGTAGACAATTCTAGGATGCAAGGATCTCAGTATCGGCACTGGGCGCACACTATAAGTGGATTGAGTTACTTCAAGCTAGGGAACGAACCTAGTGCTGTTGCTGAGTTGTCTGCCTCAGCAAGTGTTTCAGGCCTGGAAAGAAGGTTCTTGCCTAGCTTGTCTCTCGCGCAGGTACTTGCTGTAAAGAACCCAAAAGCCGTTAGCGACTATTTAGAATTAGTAGCTTCCCGTAATCCACAATGGTCGGAGCACGATAAGGTGCCGGTCTGGAGAGCAATCCTGGCAAATCGCCAAACACCCGACTTTGGCAGAGTGATGTTCCCGTATTGACCGGGAGATTAAGATGGATGATACCGATTACTAATCAATCTGGCTACGCTTGATCCAGGGGATTCGTCTCCCCTTACCCGGCCACGCCCCACGTGCCCGTGTCCTTCCGGGCAGCCCTCAAAGGACTGCTAGCCTGAAATCGTCATGAAGAAAATCCCACCCGCGAATCGCCTCCCGAGCAACGCGGGTGCCAGCCGGATTGCGGAAGACTTCAGGTAGTGCCGCCGCGCATCGGCATTCACTGTTCCACGAAAGGCGGTCTTCAGAATGCGGCCATTCAGGCCAACCGGCTCGGCGCCAATTGCCTCCAGATCTTTTCCTCCAGCCCGCGCATGTGGCGCGCTTCCGTTCCGGCGCCGGATGACATTGCGAACCTGACCGCCGCGCGGCGGCGTTTCGATTTGTATCCGCTGGTCGTGCATGCCGGCTATCTGATCAATCTGGCTACACTCGATCCGGTGATCCGTCAGAAATCGATCGCCGGCTTCCGCGGCGAACTGGAGCGGGCCGTCGCCATCGGGGCGGAATATCTGGTGATTCACCCCGGAAACTATAAAGGGCAAAGTTTGCATCAGGGGATCGCCGCATTCGCCCTGGGATTAGCCGAAGCCGCGCGCGGCTTGAACACGGAAGCAGTTACAGTGCTGCTGCAAAATACCGTCGGCTGCGGTACGCAAATCGGATCGCACTTTCAGGAATTGCACACCATTCGCCAACTGCTCTCCCGGGAGTGTGGCGTGCCCGTCGGATACTGCCTGGATACATGCCATCTCTTGGCTTCCGGCTTCGACGTGGCAACGGAAGCAGGTCTCAACAAAACGCTGGAACACGCGGAGAATATCCTCGGCCTTCAGCACGTAAAACAGGTCCACGCGAATGATTCGAAGGGCGTCTTAGCGTCGAAACTGGACCGGCATCACAACATCGGCGAGGGGAAAATCGGGATCGAGGCATTCCGGCGCATCTTGCGGCATCCCGCACTGGCGGAAAAGCCATTCATTCTCGAAACGCCGGTGGACGAAGAAGGGGATGACAAGCGGAACGTGGAAGCGTTGTGGAAGATCGTCAAGGCAGTCTAAGCGATGATGAAAGATCATGCCCGAAAAAACCTATGACTTCCGGGCGGTTGAGCTGAAGTGGGCCGCCGAATGGGCGGATGGCAGCCTCTACCGCACCGAAGAAAATTCGAACAAGCCCAAGTATTACGTGCTTGAGATGCTGCCCTACCCTTCGGGCGCGCTTCACATCGGCCACATCCGCAATTATTCCATTGGAGATGCCCTCGCGCGGCATCAGTGGATGCGCGGCTTCAATGTGCTGCACCCCATGGGCTGGGATGCCTTCGGCTTGCCTGCCGAAAATGCCGCGATCGCCAACCATACCCCACCCGCCGAATGGACCCGCTTGAACATTGCGCGGATGAAAAAAACGCATAGCCGCTTCGCGTTCAGCTACGACTGGGATCGCGAAGTCACCACTTGCGATCCGGAATATTACCGCTGGAACCAGTGGTTTTTTCTGAAGATGCTGGAGCGCGGCATGGCGTACCGCAAGAAGGCGCTGGTGAACTGGTGCCCGCAATGCGCCACCGTCCTGGCTAATGAGCAAGTGGTGGATGGCTGCTGTTGGCGGCATGAGACCACCCCCGTCGAACAGCGCGAACTGGCTCAATGGTTCCTGAAGATTACCGGTTACGCCGATCAGCTGCTCGACGATATGCGGCAACTCGAGGACGGCTGGCCCGACCGGGTACTGGCAATGCAGCGCAACTGGATTGGGCGTTCCGAAGGCGCGGAGGTGGATTTTCAAGTAGCCGATTCCGATCTGCCGCCGGTGCGCGTATTCACCACCCGAATCGACACGATCTATGGCGCAACGTGCCTGATTGTCGCGCCGGAGCATCCGCTCGCCGGTGGCATTGCGGCCCCCCGGGCCAAAGCCATGATTGACGCCCGGGCCGGGCAGGAGATGGGCGAAGTGGAGAAGGAGGGCTTCTTCACTGGCCACTATGCCATCAATCCGTTCAGCCATGAGCGCGTGCCCGTATGGGCCGGGAACTTCGTCCTGATGAGTTATGGCACCGGCGCGATTATGGCCGTTCCCGGGCACGATGAGCGCGATTTTGAATTTTGCAAAAAGTACAACCTGCCCATCCGCCCCGTGGTGCGCCCGCCCGATGGGGGCCTCGCGAGCCCGGTGGGAATGACTGAGGCATTCTGCGGCTATGGCGTCGTGGAACACTCCGGGCAGTGGTCGGGCGAAACCAGCGCGGAAGCCCGGCGGAAGATGACCCGGTTCGCCGAGGAGAACGGCTTCGGTCACAGTGCGGTTACGTTCCGTCTGAAAGACTGGGGCATCTCCCGGCAACGCTACTGGGGCACGCCGATTCCCATCATTCACTGTCCGAAATGCGGCGCCGTGCCCGTGCCCGAGCAGGACCTCCCCGTGCGTCTGCCGGAAAACGTCAACATCACCGGGCAGGGGCATTCGCCCCTCGAAGACGTCCCGGAGTTCGTCAACGTCCAATGCCCGCAATGCGGCGGCGCGGCGCGGCGCGAGACCGACACCATGGACACCTTTGTCGATTCCAGCTGGTACTTTTACCGCTATTGCGATGCGCGCAATTCCTCAGCGCCGTTCGATTCCGCGAAGATCGCGCACTGGTTTCCGATCGATCAATACATCGGTGGCGTGGAGCACGCCATTCTTCATCTGATCTATTCGCGCTTCTGGACCAAGATGATGCGCGATATCGGCGTGATTGCGAATGATGAGCCGGTGCGGAAGCTCTTTACGCAGGGCATGGTGATTCGCAACGGCGAGAAGATGTCGAAGTCGCGTGGGAATGTGGTTCCGGCCGATCAAGTGGTGGAGAAGCATGGGGCGGATACCGCCCGGTTATTCGCGCTGTTTGCCGCGCCGCCGGAGAAAGATGTCGATTGGATCGATACGGGCATTGAAGGCATCGCGCGGTTCCTGGGACGGGTGTACCGGTTCGCCACGCGGAACCTGCCGGTGGAGCAACCTGGCGATGGATCGGCGGACGCGGCTGTGCTGCGGAAACTGCACCGGACATTGAAGAAGATTACGGAAGACTTCGATTCGCGCTGGCACTTCAATACCTCCATCGCCGCTTTGATGGAGTTGGTGAATGAGCTGTATGCGCAGGAGCCGCGGATCTCGGCGGCCGCAATGGCTGAAGTGATTCGCACCCTCACTCTGATTTTGGCCCCGTTCGCGCCGTACCTGGCGCAGGAGTTGTGGGCGGAGCAGGGAAACACCGGCCCCGTGTTCAAACATGCGTGGCCCATTTATGATGAAGCGCTGGCGCGGGAACAGGATGTGGAAGTCATGGTGCAAGTGAACGGTAAGAATCGTTCCAAGCTTACCGTGGCGGTTGGGACCGCCAGGGAGGATTTGGAGCGGTTGGCTCTGGCCGATGGACGGGTGCGCGCGTTCACCGAAGGCAAGACCGTGGCGCTCGTGGTGGTGGTTGTGGATAAGCTGGTCAACGTCGTCGTGCGGTGAATATGATTCGCTCCGAAAACCCCGAAATCATGGATGATCCGCACATGCCCGAGTATTGCCTGCGGATGTTCCACTCCGATCTGGAGCGTCTGAACAAGGTGCTGGGTAATACGAAAACCATCCTCAGGCGTTTAAAAACCGGGAGCTCGCCGGTTCGCAGCGTGTTGGATATCGGTTGCGGGCAGGGCGGCATGCTGGCGGAGATTCGAAACGCGCTGGGCGCGCAGGTACAAGGTATCGATCTGAATCCACCGCGGCAAAGTCCACACTCCGTGGAGATTGTTGCCGCTGATGCCACGAAGGAGCCGCTTCCCTACGCGGATGTCGCGATTTCGGTGCTCACCATCCACCATTTGAGCCCGGACGAAGTGGTCCGGCTGGTTCAGAATGTCGGAAAGTCCTGCGGCAGATTCGTGGTGCTGGACCTGGTGCGAAGTCCGGTTCCATTGGCGCTGTTTTCGTTCTTGAGGCCGATGCTTCAGCAGGTGGTGTTTCTGGATGGGCAGCAATCCATCCGGCGCGCGTATACGCCGGATGAGTTGCGCGCGCTCGTGGTGCGGGGCTTGGCGGGAACGCATTCCACCTTTGAGCAGTGGGTAAGCCTCATCCACGCCAAGCAGATCATCGATATTACGTATCGCGCTTAGGGCCGCGCGGCGGATAGTCTTTGCGAGGCGGTCCGAACTTTCGCGGACCGGCTCCAAACTTTTTAGGAGGTCCGGAACGAAACGGAGGCTTTCTGTCGCGGTCGCCCGAAGGCGGGCCGGAGCGCCGAGGCGGGTACGGGCGGTCCCCACGATCCGAGGGCGGGCCTGATCTCCGCGCCGGTCCACTCGCACCGCGCTCTGCACCCCGCTCCGACGGCGGGCCGGATCGACGCGGCGGGTACGGACGGTCCCCACGGTCAGAGGGCGGTCCCGATCTCCGCGGCGGTCCACTCGCGCCGCGCTCTGCACCACGGTCCGAAGG
>JALYXI010000420.1 GCA_030947245.1 Acidobacteriota bacterium | reverse complement strand
GAGTACTCCGTATTAAAGGCCTGGCGGTTGCTGCCGGTGACGAATTGGAGCCCGCCAATTAAGTTGGAGCACGCCGGGCAATCGGACGGATTGGCGTTCCGCACCGCGCCGGCGATCGGGCTCGGGGCCGCACTGAACCCGCGGTTCATGCGGTCATAGCGCTCCGTGGGCGAGCCTTCAATGTCATACCGCACACCGACGTTCAGTGTCAGCTTGCGGGAGACCTTGATGTCGTCCTGGAAATAGAATCCGTAATAACCCCACCGGTAAGCCAGGATCGGGGTGTTCTGGATGATTCCGCCGGAGGGATCGCCCAACAGTAGCGAAGCGATTGCATTGCCTGAGCTGGAATCGGAAAAAGCCGGGAGTCTTTGGGTGAACGGGCGCGTAAACTGGAAATCTCCAGCGCCATACAGGAAGCTGCCGCCACGCACATTGGCCCGGATGTCGCGAAGGTCCGCGCCCACTTTAACGGAATGGATGTTGTGGATGTAAGAGACACTCGGGGCGAAACTGAACAGATTGGTCGTATTCTGGTTCGGGTTGCGTGTGCCGAACGTCGGGTATTGATCGACTTCAATACGGGGTGGAAGCTGCGTGAATCGGGAATTGGAAAAGCTGGCCGGGAAACCGAGGGTGGTGGCATCGAAGCCGCTGACGCTGGTCCGGAAGGCCGCCTGAATGAACCGCGTGAACCCAAGGCGCGCATCGAACAGAGTATTGGGATTCAGAACGGTCAGAGAATCGAACACCGCACTGTCATTGATGCGAACCAGCGGATCCTGCGCGTCCCTGCCAATGCCGGTAAAGCCGTTCGCGCCGTTATCGATCTGGTTGCGCCGGTTGTGGGCATACCGGACGAACACGCGCTCTTTCTCCGAGAAGGTCTGATCCACGCGGCCGATGTAGTTCCGGAAGTGGTCTTCGCTCAGGTTCGGGCTGGCGATGAAGTTATTGAAAACCGCGTTCGCGCCGCCCACGTTGGGCGCCGGAAACGCATTCACGATGTTTTTCCCCACCGTATTGAAACGGTTCGCAGGAATGATGTTGCCCGGGAACTGGTCTCGAATGTACTGCGGATTCGAAGAACTGTCCGGTTTCGTGGAATCGAACGCGGGATTCACGCGCGTTGTTGCGGGATCGTAGATGCTGACACCCGATTGCGAGAAGTCGCCATTCCGCTCCGCAAGTGACGGCACCGAGTTCAGAATTGGCGACGGAGCCGCTTCGTTGTAGTTCTCAAATCCGAAAGCGAAAAAAGTCTTATCTTTGCCGTTGTATAGCTTGGGGATGAACACGGGTCCCGTGATCTCCGTTCCGTACTGGTCCAGCGTGTGGCCGCCCAAATTCGCTTTCGTGACCGGATCGACGCCATAGCGAGGCCGCCCCGCCGCATTGTTTTGAATCGAGTTCGCATCCAACTGATAGCGGCGCAGGAACTCATAGCCTGTGCCGTGGAACGCGTTCGCTCCGCTCTTGGTAGTCACGTTGACGATGCCGCCGCCCGTGCGCCCATATTGCGCGTCGTAAAAGTTGGTGATGATCTTGAATTCCTGTGTCGCGTCCACAGTCGGGATGTAAGCGATGTTTTGCACGCTCCGGGTCCGGGCCGTATCGGCATCCGTTACGGCGTCATCAGGAACGCCGTCCAGCAGATACGAATTGGTCTGCCGCAGACCGCCGTTGATGGAGAAATTGATGTTGTCGCCGTTATCGAAGGGGCGGGTGAATTGCGGATTGCCGGCAAACACAACCCCGGTGGCCAGATTCGCGAGCGAGAACGGATTGCGGCCATTCAGGGGAAGCTCGGTCACGCGCAGATTCTCAATCAGCCCGCCTCGCGTCGCGGTCGCCTCATCCAGCAGGGGCGCCGTATCGCTTACCGTCAAGGTGTCCTGAACTGCGCCAATCTCCATCGCGAAGTTGACGGTCACCTTATCGTTCACGTGCATTTCAACGGGCTCTCTAACCGATCTCTTGAACCCTGCCGCTTCCGCGCTCACGCTGTACACACCCGGAATTAAGAAAGGAATGGTGTAGTCTCCTTCCGTGCTGGTGTTCTGTACTTGATCTTCGCCGGTGGCCCGGTTGTGGACGGTGATCTTCGCATTGGCCACGCCGCTGCTGGTGGGATCCGTAACGCGCCCCGTTACGGTGGCCCGGAAATCCTGCCCGAAAGCCGCACCGGCAAGGATAACGGAAGCGAGGGAGAAACATACACGACGGAGTGTCATAGCTGGTGAAACGTACCTTCCTTCAAAATTGATAGACTGCCCTGAAACGCAATGGTAACGAGAATAACATTAACTCTGATAGCTTGCGCGTTCCTCCTACGGGCACAAGCGCTACCGATCGCCAGCAACATTGAGCATCAGCCACTGAATGCCAATGCTCTCCGGATTGCCGACGCCCTCGCGCTTTTGGGAGAGCCGCTGCCCCCGGCTGTCAGCGCTCAGGTACGCACGGGCGTGAGCGCTTCCGAAATCCAGCGGCTTCTCGATCCCTATTGCCTGGTACAGGTAGAAATCAATCCGGAAAGCCGTGTGCGTGTGGCGCAAGGTCCGGCCAAGCCAGAACTGGTGGAGCAGGGATGGCGCGTCTTCCTGGTGAAGATCGTCAACCAGGCATTCATCACGCCGGCCCTAGAGGTCGATAGCCCGAATGCCGGCCAAGTTCCCACACGATCCGAGTTCGCCATCCCGCGCCGCTTTCTGGACCTGAGCCTCTACACGAAGCCGCCGATGAAGGAACGTCTTTCCGGACTTGGGCTGGAGTACATGGTCCTCCAGGTCTACTCCCGCGACCGGGGCAGCCGCGAAGCGAAGCTCATGTTCAGCATCGGCCAGGGCTCGCAAGACCTGGGCTTCCGCAGTGAAGCGGACATCCTGTTTCACACAGTGCCCGCAGCCAAGGTGACGCTTCACGTGCGCGACACAGATAATTCGCCCGCTACCGCTTCTTTCCTGATCCGCGATCGCCTGGGCCGCCTTTATCCCGCCACATCCAAACGCCTGGCGCCGGATTTCTTCTTTCAGCCACAGGTCTACCGAAGCGATGGCGAAGCGCTCCTTCTGCCGCCGGGCGAGTATTCGGCCGAATGTTCCCGCGGCCCCGAATATCTGAAACAAACCCGCGCCTTTCCCGTGAGTAACGCCCCCCTGGATCTCACTTTCAAACTGGAACGCTGGATCAATCCGGCTCACCTCGGCTGGTATTCGGGCGACCATCACATTCACGCGGCCGGCTGCTCCCATTACGACAAGCCCACGGAGGGAGTGTTCCCGCAGGATATGATGCGCAACATTCTGGGTGAGGACCTGAAGGTAGGTTCCGTGCTCACCTGGGGACCCGGCTGGTATTTCCAGAAGACATTCTTTGAGGCCAAAGACAACCCGCTCTCCACGCCTGAAAACAAAATGCACTACGACGTGGAAGTTTCGGGCTTCCCCTCCAGCCACACCGGCCACCTGGTGCTGCTGGGTCTGGAACAGCAGGATTTTCCGGGCACCAAGCGCATTGAGGACTGGCCCGGTTGGGGAGTACCGATTCTTCGCTGGGCCAAACAGCAGGGCGCCATCGTCGGCTACGCGCATTCCGGATGGGGCCTGGCGCTCAAGCAGGAAAAGCTCTTAAGCTATGAGATCCCGCCATTCGATGGAATCGGCGCCAACGAATATATCGTCAGCGTCACGGAAAGCCTGCCGGATTTCATCTCAGCCGTTGACACGCCGTATCCGTGGGAGCTGAACATCTGGTATCACACGCTGAACGCCGGATTTCGCACGCGCATCAGCGGCGAAACTGACTTTCCGTGTATTTCCGACCAGCGCGTCGGCATGGGCCGCAGCTATGTTCACCAGACCGGCCCGCTCACGTACCGGAATTGGATCGAAGGGTTACGGGAAGGCCGCAGCTACGTGTCGGACGGCGCGAGCCATATCCTCGATTTCCGGGTAAACGGAACGGCGATGGGCGAGCATGGAAGCGAATTGCGGCTGCCCAAGCCCGCGACGGCGCACGTGACCGCGCGGGTGGCGGCGCTGCTTCCGGCGGAAGCTGGCCCGAAGGTGGCGTACGATGAGAAGCCGTATTGGTCTGTTGAAAAGGCCCGGATCGGGACTTCCCGCCAAGTCGCGGTAGAACTGGTGGTGAACGGGGAAGCGGTAGAGCGGAAGGCCATCGAGGCCGACGGAAACCTCCGGCCCATTTCCTTCGATTATTCCGTTACCGGCAGCGCTTGGATTGCTCTTCGCATCCTGCCGTCCTCTCACACGAACCCGGTGTTCGCCGTCGTGAACAACCAGCCTATCCGCGTTCGCCCCAGCATCGAATGGTGCATCCGAGCCGTGGATCAGTGCGCCTCACAAAAGCTTCCGAACGTGAAACTGGAAGAGCGAGGCGATGCGGCCAAGGCTTATGCAAGAGCAAAAACGTTCTATCAGGGGTTGCTCAGCCGCTGATTAAGAGTTGACGTTAAGGCCGAATTGAACCGGACGCCGCGCAGATGTGGTTTACGGGGTCGACACTGGCAGCATTTATAAAGAATCCGCCGCCCGCGAGCCGAAAGGATGAATACCGGAGGCCCGGACTGAACCCCCAGAAAGCCCGAACATCGACCACCCCGTGAGGGCGGGCGAGAAGCCAGTCAATTTGTGCCCTGTTCCGAGGGAAGGGGAATCACGTGATTGAATTCGAACGGTGGTGCGGGTGAGGGCGGCAGCGGTCAAGCTGTTCGTGAAGAAGGGAACGGAACACTGCCCGCGATGTTTGGATTGTAGGCGGGATTAAACGGCAGACCGGCGCGTTGTGCCAAAATGCCATTCTGCCGGTTGAAATTGATCTGCCGGAGCTGTTTTACGGCATGATTGCCCAGGTAAATGGGCTCAAAACGGAGCCTTTCCACTCACGCTGCACGCTCAGGTTCCATTTCTGGCCGCAAAGGAGTTACAGTTCTTGGGAATCTCAGTTATGTGTAGATCACCGGCGCGATAATCAGAGTATGAAACTTGCCTGGTTCCTCCTATTTCTGATGACATCGAGCGCCGCCGCCCAGATTGCCGGAACGACGCCCCGGCCTCTCGTCCGCGCCACCGGCGAGGGTTCTGTTTCCATCACCCCGGACCAGGCCCGCATCCATGTTTCAGCCGTCACCCAGGCCTCAACCGCTCAGGATGCCGCAAGCCAGAACGCCAGCACCACGGCGAATATCCTCTCCCAACTCACACAAACGCTGGGCGGTTCAGGCACGGTTCAAACGGTGGGTTATTCCGTGAGCCCGAACTATAACTATCCTCAGGGCTCGCCGGCGGTTCTCACCGGTTACACGGTCACGAACAGTCTCGAAGCGATTTTGAACGACCTAACCATTACCGGCAAGATCATCGATGCCGCTACCCAGGCTGGCGCTACGCGCATTGATAGCCTTCAGTTCACCCTGAAAGACGATTCCGCCGCTCGCGCCCAAGCTCTCCGCGCCGCCACTCAGAAGGCCAAATCAAAGGCTGATGCGATGGCAGCCAGCCTCGGCTTGAAACTGGGTACGGTCATTGTGATTCAGGAATCCGGCGCGGTCGTGACGCCACTTACAACCGCTATGGGGGCAAGCACTGCCGCCACGCCCATCCAGCTGGGTCAACTGAATATCACAGGTAACGTCACGATTGAGATGGAATTGATTCCTTAGCGATGACCAGCGTTCACTGCCTGGCCGTTCTCAAAATCTACTTCGAGTAACTTTTCGCTTGTCGGAATCCAGGCAGTTACTTTCTTAGTTGCGCTGTCGATTACCGCCCCGCCATCCGGGTAGGCATACCTGCCATCGATGCTAAACGAAATCCAGCCCGCATGCGGCTGATCTTTCGGATCACGAAAGATGGGAATGCTGGCCGTCTGCTTCGGCGGCATCTGCGTAACATCGTACACGTAAACATAGCCGTAGACGCCATCCACCATCCAGACTTCTTTCTGATTGGGGGTGAGATTGATGCCATGGCTGGGAGTGCTGTGGGGCTTGTGGGCGGGAGGGTGCGGGACCTGCGCCAGCCGCTCCGGCGGCGTGTGCGCTTCGACCCGGTACAGCATCTTCCCTCCCGGCTTGGCCTCACCCACTTCGAAACCCAGAAGTCCATCTATGTTTGCGAAGACATACTTGTCGTCTTCGGTTACGGCAAATGGGCGCAAGCCGCGGCTGAACGGCCCCGCCTTGCCCAGCACTCTGTTCGTCGCGCGATCCGCGATGTAAAGGTAGGGAACTGTAAGCACCTCCATATAGATCCGCTTCCCGTTCGGATTAATCCAGGTATTATGCGGGCCTATGTTGGCGATAGGGTTTACGTCGTACTGTTTGCCGCGTTCCGTGTTGATGGTCGCAAGAACCCTTCCGTCCGCTGCGTCCAGAACCCGCCAAAAGATTTCATCACGGAAGGGCAGATACATGGTTTTGCCATCCGGGGTCAGCATCATGCTGTCGGCGTACTTACCAAGGTTGTTCTTACGCCAAAGAACGGCATCGGTCTTCAAATCGAGACAAATCAGTTCGTCTTTCTTGTATGAGGTAACGTAGTATTTACCCAGTTGCGGGCTCGCCACGATCCCTTTGTAATCGCCCGAATCGGGAATGTCGATCTTGCGGATTAACTTGTGCCCGTCGTCAATATCGTAAACGCTGATGCCTGTCTTATCCGTCACGTACAGGCGCCGTTCGGGATGCGAACCGGATGGTGCGGCAATCAGCGTGACTGCCGCGGTGATTAAGATGGCACTATGCCGAATCATGACAGCGGAGTATATCAGACTGCCGCGCTGGTCTTGCTCGCTGTTAGCTACAGTGTCAGCTACACGCACGAGATCGCGCCCATACTTCGGCAACACTGTGTCCATTGCCATGGCCAGGATGGCGTAGCCAGCAACGGCCTCGATCTACGTTCCTACAAAAGCCTCCGGCAGGGCGGGAACATTGGGGACGACGTGGTTCCGGGCAGACCCGACGCGAGCGTGCTGATGCACTTCATTGAGGGCCGGCGCGGCCAGGAGCACCGCATGCCGCTGCATCGGCGGCCTCTTACGACTGCCCAGATTGAGCTAATCCGGCGTTGGATCATGGAAGGCGCCCGCCCTTAGCGGCGTGTGATAAACTTCCTGCCGATGCGGGTCTTTACAGCAGTTGCTTTCTTGTTCTTGAATTCTTTTACGGCGCTGGCGCAATTCGAACTGGGCTCCATCGACGGGTTGGTGACAGATCCTCAGAAAGCGCCCATTGCCGGCGCCAAGGTGGAAATCCGCAGTCTGACAACGAATGTAAGCCGGGACGTTACCACTTCGGCCAGTGGGGATTACAATTCTTTGCCGCTTCAGCCAGGCCGTTATTCCGTCACGGTGCGCCAAGCGGGTTTTCGAGACCGTTCGGTAGAAGTTACCTTGGGAGTAAGTCAGCGTCTACAGGCCGATCTTACTCTGGAACTGGATTCGGTAAATGAACAAGTAAGTGTTTCCGCATCCGTCGCAACCCTCGATACCGCCTCTTCGGAAATTGGGCAGGTGCGGGCGGCAAAGGAAATTGCCGATCTCCCGCTGAATACCCGCAACTTCACTCAGCTTGTGCAACTTGCTCCTGGCGTCCTGACCGGTGTTGGCGGAGCTTCCGGATCGCTCGGCTACACCAGCGGACGGGGAACCAATGGAGCGGTCATCAACGGCGCGCCGGTTGAAGACGTTACTTATCTGATCGACGGAATCAATAGCGTGGACACAGATGCGGGCGTTCTGATTTTCTTTCCGCCGGTCGACTCTATCTACGAATTCAAGGTCCAAACAAGCTCGGCTCCTGCGGCATACGGCGGCGGGCAAGGAATCATCAATGTAACTTACAAATCGGGAACCAACGAATGGCACGGTACAGCCTATGAGTTCTTGCGAAACTCCGCATTCGATGCCAAAAACTTCTTCGACTCTCCCACCAACCCCATCCCGCCTTTCAAGCTGAACCAGTTCGGTTTCAATCTGGGTGCTCCCGTGGTGATCCCGCACCTGTTCAATGGAAGGGACAAGCTATTTTTCTTTGGCGACTATGAAGGCAAGCGCGTCCGGCAAGCGCAAACATATCTGAGCAGTGTTCCGGTGAGTGCGTTCCGCACCGGCGACTTTTCGTCATTGCTCCCCGGCACGAAGATCTTGGATCCCAGAACTTCTGCCCGTACACCGTTCACGAACAATATTATCCCTCCCTCTCTCATTGATCCCACTGCGGCGCGTCTGATTGCCTTGTATCCTGAGCCAAACTTGAAGGGAACAATCACCAATTATCTATATAACCCGGTGCAGACCAACCAAGTGGATCAATTCGACTTACGACTTGATTACCGTACTACGAATTCGTCCCTGTTCGGACGTTACAGTTACGAGACCGCGGATACTTTCAACCCCGGTAATCTTCCTGAGCCTGCGGTGGGTGCGGGGCCGGGACGGCCCGGACGTGTTCTGATTCCCAGCCACCAAGCGGTAATCGGCTATGGGAGGTCCCTTGGTCCGGCGAAGTATTACGAATTACGCGTGGGCTACTCGCGCCTGGAGCAGGGAATCTATGATTCGGATACCAAATTCCCCACCATTGCCGAAGACTTGGGCATTCCAAACGCCAATGGGCACGGCGCCGCACCAGGGCTCAGCACCAC
Source organism: Acidobacteriota bacterium (assembly GCA_030947245.1). Lineage (GTDB taxonomy): Bacteria > Acidobacteriota > Terriglobia > Bryobacterales > Bryobacteraceae > JALYXI01. The sequence continues at coordinate 13,660 of JALYXI010000420.1, read as the reverse complement.
CAATATCACGGGCTTCACTGGACTCGGCGATGGCGCGGGCAGTTTGCAAAAGATCAATAACAATTGGGAGATCGATCAAGCGTTCAGTTGGGTTCGAGGGCGGCACGAACTGAAATTCGGATTCGATTACCTGTCGCGCCGCTTTGCCTTCTTTTCGCCCGGCGCTCCTGCTGGCCAATTCACGTTCAGCGGAGCCTATTCCGGCTACGGTTTGGCTGATTTCTTGCTCGGGCATCCCATCAGTTCACGTCTGGATGTGACTAAGTTCTTCAGCTTGCAGCGGTTCTATTACAGCACTTACATTCAGGATAACTGGCGATTGAATTCCCGGCTGACCGTCAACATGGGGCTGCGCAACGATTCCATTACAGCTTGGAAAGAACGGCACAACCGGCTCTCCGGTTTTCTGCCCGTGAACGGAGGCACTTTGGTTCCCGTGGGTACAGCCCCGTTCATCGGCGATTCAGTGTTGGACGGACGCCCCTTGCAACTAGGGCCGCGGCTGGGCTTTGCTTACACAGCCACGCCAAAAACAGTGATACGAGCCGGCGGTGGGATCTTCTACAGCTTCAAGACAGTCACCTCCGGCAACTCTCTTGCTAAGAACGCTCCATTCAGTGGAACGCTGGTGACGGCGAACGATGCAAACAACTTCGCCGCGGCTGTACCCATCTCAAGCGGCTTCCCGTCCGCGCGCCCCGACTTATGGCCGGTGGCTGGCAGCGGATTTTATTACTGGCCTCAGGACAGCAAGACGTCCACCATGTACGAGTGGAATTTCAATATTCAGCGCGAACTGGCGGCTAACATGGCTGTGTCGGTTGCCTATGTTGGCGGCAAAGGAACATATGTGGACGTAGTAGGGCTGAATATCAATCAGCCAATCCCAGGGCCGGGTTCGGTGATCAGCCGGCGTCCCTATCCGAATCTGAGCGATTCCACCGGCGTGGCGCCGTGGGGGAACTCAAACTACAATTCGCTCCAAACGACATTCGAGCGCCGTCTGGGAAGTTACCGCTTCTCCGGCGCGTGGACTTGGGCACATAGTATCGATGACACAAGCGGAGAATCGAGCAACAGCCCTATTCAAAACTCCAGGAATCTGGCTGCCCAGCGAGGCGATTCCACTTTCGATGTGCGCCACAAACTCACCGTCGGCGGCACCTACGAACTACCGTTCGGCCGCGGCAAGCAGTTCCTGCCTGACGCGCCGAGGCCAGTGGAATGGATTGCTGGCGGTTGGCAATTGAACCACATCATTACCCTGCAAACCGGCCTGCCGTTTACGCCGGTAATGCAAACCAGCAACCTGAACACCGGCAGCGGCACGCAGTTTCCCAACCGGATTGGCTCCGGAAACCTGCCGTCTTCGCAGCGTACGATCGACCGGTGGTTCGATCCGGCAGCCTTCGTTGCGCCTCCGCTCTACACTTTTGGGAACTCCGGCCGGAACATCCTGCGCGGTCCCGGCACGAAACAACTCGATCTTTCCCTATTCAAAGATTTCGTTTTCGCGGAGCGGCGGCGAGTCGAGTTCCGTGCCGAGGCGTTCAATGCGCTCAACACGCCACAGTTCAACAATCCCAACGCCAGCATCGGCTTCACCAGTGGGGTTGCGAAGATCACCAGCGCGGGGAGCCCGACTATTTATCAGCGGACCTCCCGCCAGATTCAATTGGCCCTGAAGATTTATTTCTGATGCCGTACGCGGCAGCCCAACTACAGCCCAAAAACCCTGCGGATCGTTTCAACTACCGTTCCACCTTCCGGCTCGCCCGCTTGCCTCCGCAACTCTGAGATGGGTCCGTGGGCAATCTTTGCCACGATCGCGCGCGTAAGCGTTTCCACTTGATCTTCATCCAGGGCGCCCGCTTTCCGCATGGCCTTGGCCACCTCGGCCGACCGAATCTGCTCGAACTGCGTCTGCAGACTGACAATCACCGGAGCCACCTCCTGAACTTTCAACCGCGCCAGCATTCGTTCCACTTCTTCGGAGACAATCGACTCGGCCCGCACCACCTCCTTCTGCCGCTCCGCCAGATTTGTGTTCACCACTCCTTGGAGGTCGTCGATATCGTATAGAAATACGTTATCGATCTCATTCACCTGTGGTTCAACATTGCGCGGCACCGCGATATCGATCACGAACATCGGCTTATTTTTCCGCGCCGCAATCACGCGCTGCATCTCCTCGCGCCCCAGTACGTAGTGCGGAGCCGCGCTCGAGGTAATCACGATGTCGACATCGGGCAGCATTTCGACGAACCGCCCGTAGTCCACTGCTGTTCCTTGAAACACCCGCGCCATCTCTTCCGCGCGCGCGGAAGTGCGGTTTGTAACGAAGATACGCGAAGCGCCGGACCGGCGAAGGTGCCGCGCCGCCAGTTCACTCATCTTTCCGCTGCCTACCAGCATCACCGTCTTGTTATGAAGGTTGCCAAAAATCTTCCGCGCCAGTTCCACTGCCGCGTAGCTCACGCTTACCGCCATTTGCCCGATACCCGTTTCGCTCCGCACACGCTTGGCTACTGAAAATGCCCGGCTCATCACGCGCTCCAGAAGGCCGTGCATCGCGCCTTCGCTTTTCGCCAGTGCGTAAGCGCTTTTCATCTGCCCCAGAATTTGCGGCTCGCCAACCACCATAGCGTCCAAGCTCGCGGCCACGCGAAACAAATGCTCAATCGCTTCGCGCCCTTCATACCGGTACATCTGGTTGCCTTCTACCGATCCGCGCATTACGGCCTCAACTGCCCGGCGCGCGTCGAAATCGTCCTCTGTCGATACCGTGATTTCCACGCGGTTGCAAGTCGAAAGAATCAGCGCCTCACTGATGCCGGCGCCTCCGCGAAGGCGCGCCAGGGCAGGCGCAATCGCCAGTTCCGGAAATGCTAGCCGCTCGCGCAGCTCCACTGGCGCGGTTTTGTGGTTTACGCCCGTCAGCAGCAGCTTCATTGCACTGGAATCCCGCCGTGCGTCACCCACGTGATCACGCTACAGAAGAGCGCTGCGATAGCGAGTACGGCCGCTTTTCTCCCGCGCCATCCCGCGCTGGTCCGGAAGAATACCAGCGCAAGGTAAATCGCCCACGTCACAAATGAGATACCGATTCGCGGATCGGCAATCCACCGCGTCCCGAACTCTACGCACGCCCACACGCTGCCCACCACGATCCCGATTGTGATGCACACGAATCCTAGACTCAGCGAAGACGAAATCAAATCGTCCAGCGTGCCGAGGGGCGGCAGCTTTAGCGGAAAACTGCGTGGTTTCTTTCGCTTCAGTTCCTGCTCCTGGAACAGGTAGGCCACAGCCGCTACAGCTGTGAACAGCACCGCCGCATAGCCCAGCAGGATAAAAACAATATGGGCGATGAGCCATGCGTTGCGCACCGCCGGGCTGCTCCACTTAGGGAAACTCTGGCTTAGGCTCGCAACCAATGCCAACACGAATACCAGGGGAAAAATAAATACGCTCAAGCTCGCGGTGCGGTACCGCCAATAGACAAACAGGAAGCTGGCTGTAATCAGAAAGGCGCACAACGAGATAGTTTGAAAAATATCGCCGACGGGAAACTGATGCCCGGCCAGCCCTTGCTCCACAATCGAAACCAAGTGGAACAAGCCGCCCAAGCCAAACGCCGCGAACGCAAGCCGAAACAACGAATCCCGCCCGCGCGTCAGCAGCAGGCCCGCGTCCACCAGGCCGAACGCGTACAGCGCGGCCGCGACACGCAGCCACATCACACTGCTTTCAGTCACTAACGCCTCAAATACTTATTGAACCATCCCATGGCCCGTGCCCACGCGTCGCAAGCGGCTTCCGGGTTATAAGCCGGGCCAGTGTCGTTGTGGAACGCGTGCCCCACGCCCTGGTAGACCACGAACCCAAACGTCCTGTTCTGCTGGAGCATTGCCTGCATCACGGGGCCCATCTGAATGGTTAGATTCCGGTCTTGTTCCGCATAGAGCGCCAGCACCGGAGCCTTGATTTCCGAGATGCGATCGAGCGGCGGCAGCGGCGTCCCATAAAAGGGAACCGCGGCCAGCAGTTCATCCAAGCCCAGCGCAAAGTTCCAGACATTGCCCCCACCGGCGCAGAATCCAAGCGCTCCAATATGGTCGAACACAATATTGGGGAGGGTCTTGATGTAAGCCAGCGACGCATACAGATCCGCACTCCTCTGCGATGCCGTGGTTCGCGAATAGGCGACGGCTTGAGCCGCCGCATCGGCGAATTGTCCGGTCCCTCCTTGCCGGGAGAGCAGGTCCGGAGCAAGCCCCACAAACCCGGCCCGCGCCACACGCCGCGTCACATCCTTGATGTAATCCGTTAAGCCACGGTTTTCATGCACCACAATGATGCCCGGCTGCAGTGGAACTGGCGGCTTCGCGGGATACGCCAGGTACCCGAGCAGGGTACTCTCATCTCCGGTGTATTGCATATCCCGCGCTACAACATCGGGCGCATCTTCCGGTACCCGCACATCTGCCGGACAGGAGACTGCCGTCTGCCCGAAAACCTCATATCCGCTCAACGCAGCGAGTGCGGCTGCCGTGCTCCCCGTGATCTTGGCGACCCGGGAGACCAGCTCCCGCCTGCTGAATGCACCGTCTACATACAGATGGACCAAGCCGTCAACCGGCCCTTCATTCTGGTCGAACATGCCCTATTGTGCCACTAAACTCGACCATACCTTTATTGTGCCGCTTAAGTCTTATTCTGCACCGAAACTGATTCGAATTGTTTTTAATACGAACAATATTGGTACGAATAGCACTTAATACGAATAATATAGGTTTAATACCTTCGCCGCTCGACAATGAATTTTCAGCCTCAAACTGATGTAATCCCGTCTTCCCTGGAACGGTTAGAGTCCACATCTATAGCTTTGTGGAATCGCGACCTGCTGCGGGATCGAAGAATAAAGGTATGTTTCTTTATTTTAATTGCCGTGATTTGTCTTGCTCGCGCTTTCATCGGATTGACCGGAACGCGAATATACTCGCATGATACGTTCGCGCTCCTGGATCCCGCATGGCGGATCTTGAACGGTCAGATCCCACATGCGGACTTTTTCGATAGCTTGGGGCCCGCCGCGTATCTGCCGACAGTTGCCGGCCTGCTCCTCGCCGGAGGCAAAGCCGAAGGCTTCGGATGCGGTCAGGCCTTGTGTGCGCTCAGTTTGGGCTTTTGGAGTTATCTCATCAGCCGCGACCGTCTTTCCGATGCCGGCCGGTTGCTGTTCTGCCTAGTGGTGGTGTCGTCTGCCGCCGCACCTTTTGCGTTAGGCGATTCGCCGTTCCTGATTAGCCCCGCTACGACGTACAACCGGTATGGGTACGCCTTCACCGCCCTAATTCTCCTGGAAGGGATTATGGAACCGAAGGACAAACGCGCTTGGGCGGAAATGGTGGGCGGCGTCTCAACGGGCGCAGTCCTGGTGCTTCTTCTCTTCCTGAAGATCACCTTTTTTATCGGGGCCGCGCTACTGGTTGCGGTGTTGGCCGCCTGCCGTCCGCAGGCACGGGTCCGCTGGAACGCCATGTTGTTGGGGTTCGTGGCGACAATGCTGCTATTTAGTGCTTATCTTCGATTCGATCTTAGGCCGATGTGGCAAGATTTCGCGATGCTCGCGGGAGCGAAGCATATAAATCCGGCAGACTACATGATTGAGAGCATCCTGGAAAGCGCAGGCCTCTTGTTTGTTTTTACTGTTTCCGCGGCGTTGTTTTTGTTGGATCAAAACCGGAGTAAGCAGGCGCGCACCGCTCTCATTTCGGGCGCCGCCGTCTGCCTGGCAGGACTGCTGTTCATTTTCACAAGTTATGAAAGAGCCGGCTTCCCTCTACAAGCGATTCTTCCGATTCTGGTTGTTGATTTACTAACCGCTCGAATCCGTGTAGTTTCGCGTCTTGAGAAAACCTTCCTGTTTTCCATCCTCCTCTGGGCGGGCGCGCTCATACTGACATCTCTGGTTCCGAATGCGGTCAGTCTCTCCTATGGAGTCGCGCACAAGATCCGTATTAACCATCGCTACGAGCCCATGCATTCGCCGGCATTGAGCCGATTCATCCCAATTCAGGAGGATCAAGCGTATCAACTCTTCGTCAATGATGGCATCGCGCTTCTGAAGCAATATCGGCGGCTTGGCGACAGCGTAATGTCGCTCGATTTCACTAATCCCTTTTCTTATGGATTGGCGATGAAACCGGCGCGTGGAGGAGCAATTTGTCTGCAGTACCGAACCACGTTCGATGATGCTCACAAACCCTCTCCGGAGTGGTTGTTCGGATACGCCACGCTGGTCATGGTTCCAAAGCAATTCTCTGATGGAACTTTGGATGACAGCATTCCCCGCCTGTACGGTCCCTATCTGCGCGATCACTTCAGCTTCGTCTCAGAATCCGCACAATGGCGGCTTTACCGCAATCGCTTGAATCTGTAAACGCTCCCGGACCGCTGTCCCGAATTTTGTATTCAGTCAACGGAGGAGCAATACCCGGTTATTTTCCGTGTCGCTGATATAAATTGCGCCTTTGGAATCGATAAAAACTCCATGTGGCCGCCTCAAAGTTGGTGTAGCCAGTGTCGTGATCACGCCAGAAACGTCAACCCTGCGAATCGCGTGGTTCTCCGTATCCGCGATGTAAACCGTGCCGTCCGGCGCGCAAGCCACTCCCTTCGGCCCCGAAAGCCGCGCCTTCACTGCTGTTTCTCCGTTACCCGAATAGCCCTTCTCCCCGGTTCCGGCGAAGCGCGTCATCTGCTTGGTTTTGGCGTTTACGGAGTACACCGCATTTCCCTCGCGAAGCGCCAGGTAGAAGTTCCCTGCCTTATCCCGCGCCAGCGCCCGCGGCCCATCCAGCGGTCCCGCCCAGGTATCGATCACGCCCGAATGCAGATTCAGACTTCGAATCCGGCGGTTGAGAATGTCGCAGATCAGCAACGTGCTCTCCATTCCAAAAATCAGGCTATGCGGCTGGTTCAACTGCGCCTTCACGGCAGGGCCGCCATCCCCGCTAAACCCCGCAACCCCGGTTCCAGCCACGGTAGTCACTAGGCCGGTCTTTGTATCCACGCGTCCCACGGAATGGTTCAGCCGCTCTACAAAGTACAGATCACCCTCCTTGTCGAACACCAACTCGTACGGTTCTTTCAACCCTGCCGCCACCGTGGTTATCTTTTTGGTGTCAACAGCAACCCGGGCAATCCGCCCCTTGCCCACTTCACAAACATACAGCGCTCCATCCGGGCCAACGGTCAACCCAAACGGATTATCCAGATCCACGAGAGTTTCGCCTGAAGCCGCAATCACCGCCAGAGAAAGAATCAGGCACTTCATCGCGTTGCCCATGATTGCGCGGCCCATCCGCACACTGCCCCAAACACCACACCAAGAATCAAGATTGGAGCACAAGTCTTGGTGATTACCGCCTCGCTCGCACTTACCAACAGACCCACAGCGGCGCCGGATGCAACCCCGTTTCCTGGCAGGACCGTGTTCGCCGCCAGAAAGCCCAACGCAAACCGGTTCAGGAACGCCGCCAACAACGCCCTCCGCTTGTCCGGAAACTGCATCGGCGCCATCAAGCCCACCGATATCGCGCCTGCCGCCACTCCCAGCACAACTCCCAACGCCACTCGATTCATTAGCCCTCCTTTACCTTTCAACCGGCTTCCCTGGCCGCGCATGTCGAGGATAACCGAGGCCCAACTCCGTCTCAACTGCCGGGAGTCCTATTACAAGGATAAACGGCTCTCGTGGATTGAGGTTGGAAATGATATATCCACGATTCGAACGCGATTCCACGAAACAACTGCTGGACAACATCAGGATATTTGCTGACCGATTCTCAAATCTACGCCAGGATGGAGTGAACGACGTGGATTTCTCAGCAATCAAGCGGTTCCCCATCCGCGAGCAAATTAATTTGGACTTTCGCACTGAATTCTTCAACCTTTTGAACCACCCTTTGTTCAATGCGCCCAACTTAACTCCAACCAGCTCGAGCTTCGGGTTGATCACCAGCCAATCCAACCGGCCGCGACGAGCGCAAATGGCTCTGCGCCTGGTTTGGTAGAGAGACTTGCTATCCTGAGCCTGCGAATCGGTAGAGGTAGGACCTTGATGACGAAAACACTTTGTTTAGCAGCACTAATGACCGCGTTAGCGGCAGGTCAGGAATTGAATTGCGACATGGCAGGTTACAAATCGCAGGAGGGGCTAAAAGCGCAAATTCACGCCGGCATCCTGGAACTGTCGTGGCAGGGAGAGCGCCGCGAACAATTGCGGGCGCAATTTTCTCTTCACGGCGGCCAACCGGTAGTGCAGGAACTGGCTGCCCGCAAGAACGGCGGCGATTGGATTGTTCTCGGGCAGAACTTAACGCCCGAGTTCGAGATCACCAGCGGTGTGCGGCGCTTGTCAGAACAGCAGATGGCCCCCTTGCGGGACCTGAACGTTGAGTTTACACCCGAGGTGGTGGAACGGGAGAAATGGAATGCGTTCTGGGATTCGCCGCTCATGGTCCCCGGACGTAAGGGGACCAACCTGGGGCTGCCCAGGAAGCCCGAAGAGATTCAGAGAACGTGGGCAAAGTACAACGCTACAAGCTGCGAGGTAAAAACGGACGGAGCAAGGATTGAGGTGGTCTTTCCCGGCTTCGACGGTGGAATCTTCTCGGGATCGCTGCAGTACACGGTGTATCGCGGCGCCAATTTGCTTCGGCAGGAAGCAATCGCCAAGACGAACGAACCGTCAGTTGCCTACAAGTATGTAGCGGGACTGAAAGGCTTCACGGTTGCCGGCGACTCGCGCGTGGTCTGGCGCGATACGGCTCGCGGATGGCAGCACTATGCGTTTGGCGGCGCCGTCAACCAGCAGCCGATGGCTTTGAAAGCGCGCAATCGTCTGGGCATTTTGGAAGCGAATGGCGGATCGTTAGCCTTTCTTCCTCCATCGCACAAGTTCTTTTGGTCGCGAGAAATTGAAACCAATCTCGGGTACGTTTACTACCGCAAAGACACTGCGAACACGTTCTCAATCGGTGCGCGCCAGGCGGACCGCGAGAATGGGGCGAAGCCTTGGGGCGTTTCCGATGAGGTCTGGAACCGGCGCGTGGGTGAAGCGCGCGGCGACCTGAACAACTTCGCTCTATACAATGCGCCCCCCGGCACCATGCAGCGCATGCCGGTGTATTTCTACTTGAGCCCGGAGAATAGCCGCGCCACTCAGCAATACGTAATGGCGTTTTCGCATGACGACGTTTATAAACCTCTGCCCGGTTACAAGGTTTTAGTCAGTCACTTTCATTTTCACTTCAATGAGCAACTCACTGACGCCGGTAACATGGATCAGGAGCCAACCTGGTTGCCCGTGTTTCGGGAATTGGGGATCAACATGGCAATCCTGGCCGATTTTCACGGCGATTCGCACCCCACTGATACGGGCAAGCTTCGTTTCGATGAGCAGAAGGTCTATTTCGAGGGCTGCCAGCGGTTTTCAGACAGGGACATGCTCCTGATTCCGGGGGAAGAGCCTGACGCCAACTTCGGTGGTCACTATATGTTTGTTTTCCCGAAGCCGCTGTTTTTCAGCCATGTGAAGGAACCGGCGAAGGGTCCTGCGGGTCAACCTTTCGAAGAAAGCCTTGCGCCTTATGGCAACGTATTTCACACGACAACCGCCGCCACAGAATTGAATCTGCTGAATCAGGAGCAAGGCCTGGTATGGCAGACGCATCCACGAACCAAGGGGTCGGCCGGTTATCCGGATGCCGTCCGCGAGAAAGACTTCTTTCGCAGTGACCGGTTTCTGGGCGGCTCTTTCCAATCGCTGCCTGTCGACCTTTCTCAGAAGCGGCTATGCGAGGTCCGTTGCCTCGGCTTGCTCGACGATATGAATAACTGGGCAGGTCCGAAGTACATGATCGCCGAGGGAGACACGTATATGAAATATCCGGATGATGAGACCTTCCCGCAGTTGATCGTCAACTATGTAAAGCTCGACCGAGTCCCGAAATTCGATGATGGCTGGAGTCCTCTCCTCTCCGCAATGCGTGCCGGTGAGTACTTCGTGACCAGCGGAGAAGTGCTGCTCCGTAACTCTGGACTCGAAGGTTCCGGCGCGAAGCGGATTTACACCGCGGAAGCTGAATGGACGTTCCCGCCGGAATTTGCGGAGTTAGTCTGGAGCGATGGGAATAAGGTAGAGCGTCAGGTGATCGGTCTTTCGGACAAAGCCCCTTTCGGCTCTCAGAAATTTCGCATTCCGTTCGATGCCTCCGGGAAAAAATGGGTTCGTTTCGCTGTTTGGGATTCGGCGGGCAATGGCGCCTTCACTCAACCGGTACACCTGAAGTAAGAGAGCTTTTCTATGATCCGTTTGTATTTCTTACTCGCGTTGCCGGTATTGGCGGCGCCGCAGGACTGGCCTGTCTACGGTGGCGACCCGGGCGGCACACGATATTCGCCTCTGAAGCAGATCAATCGCGAAAATGTGGCCAAGTTAAAGCCCGCTTGGACGTATCACACGGGCGACATCAGCGACGGTAACGAATTTCCTGTGAAAAGCGCGTTTGAGGCGACTCCGCTTTTGGTGGATGGTGTTCTTTATGTCGTGACAGCGTTCGATCGGTTGATCGCGCTCGATCCGGAGACCGGCAAAGAACTCTGGGCATTCGATCCCAAACTAGACAAGAACAAGCCGCAGATGTTGTTTGCAAGCCGCGGCGCGGCATTCTGGAGTGAAGGCGGCGAGAAGCGGCTATTCTACGGAACGCTGGATGGCCAACTCTGGGGCATCAATGCTGCGACGGGTAAACCGATCGACAGTTTCGGCAAGGGCGGATTGATCAACCTTCGGGACGGCATGATGGATCCCGCGGACAAGACCACCGGCCGGAGAGGATACGGGATGACTTCGCCTCCCGCCATCTATAAGAACGTGGTGATTTGTGGTTCCATCGTTCCCGATGCCGAGCCGCAGGGTCCGAATGGCGATGTCCGGGGCTTCGACGCGCGCACCGGAAAACTGATCTGGCGCTTTCACACCGTGGCGCAACCGGGCGAATTTGGTGGCGATACCTGGGAAGGCGCTTCCGCAAAGGGGCGCGGAGGCGCCAACATGTGGTCGATTCCGACCGTCGATAGGGAAAGTGGGATCGCGTTCCTACCCCTCACTTCTCCCTCGCACGACTACTACGGCGGAGATCGCAAGGGCGCTGGGTTGTTTGGCGATTCGCTCGTCGCCATCGATGCGCTCACCGGCAAAAGGCTATGGCATTTTCAAACCGTCCATCATAACCTTTGGGATTACGATATTCCGGCACAGCCGACGCTTGTCACCGTGCGGCACGATGGCAAGTTAGTAGACGCCGTAGCACAGGTCACCAAGACCGGCTTCACGTTCCTGTTCGAGCGGACGACGGGCAAGCCACTTTTTGATATCGTCGAAAGGCCTGTCCCAGCCAGCGGCGTTCCCGGTGAATCGGCCTATCCAACGCAGCCGTTCTCTGTTAAACCGGCTCCGTTCGCTCGCCAGAGTTTTCGTACCGAAGATCTGACGGATGTCACTCCGGAGTCGCGAGCCTATTGTGGCAAGTTAATCGAAGGAGCCGTTTTCGGAACGCTCTTCACTCCTATCGGCTTGAAGCCCACGGTACTGTTTCCTGGCACGAACGGGGGCGCCAATTGGGGTGGTGCTTCATTCGACCCGGAGACGCATACCCTGTATGTGAACTCGATGGATGTGGGCATGATTTTCAAGATGGTCAAAATGCCGGAAACCTCGAAGTTGCCTTACCGGACGCGGGGATTGGGCGCATCGCGATTCTGGGACACCAATCAATATCCCTGCCAAAAGCCACCATGGGGAAACCTAACCGCGATCAACCTCGATACCGGCGAGTTCCGGTGGCGCAGTGTGCTTGGCGTGGTGGACGCGCTGGTCGAGAAGAACTTGCCACCCACCGGAACGTCGAACCTGGGGGGCTCCATGGTGACAGCGGGCGGACTGCTGTTCATCGGGGCTACCAACGACAGCCGCTTTCGCGCTTTTGACAAAGACACGGGAAAAGAGTTGTGGACCATTCGTCTTCCCGCGAGCGCCCATGCCACCCCGATGACGTTCGTTTCGCAAAAGAATAAGAAACAGTACGTGGTGATCGCCGCGGGAGGAGGCAACAAATACAACAGCACATACTCGGATTCCTTGGTAGCTTTCTATTTGCCGTAAACCTTCTAGGAGCCAGCGATCCAGAGCCCTTTAATCATCACAAGCACGCGCTGTTGAAGCTGAAGTGCGTTTCGTGCCACCAGGCCGCAGCGACCGGGGACCTTGCCGGCTTCCCCGCCATGAAGCAGTGCCAAGTGTGCCACGTCGCGATGGCGGAGCGCACCATTCCTTCGCGCCGCGTATACGAAGTGCCTGACTTCGTGTTCTTCAGCCACGGCAAGCATGCGGCTGCAAAAGCAGAGTGCCATAGCTGCCACGGCGATGTGACCCAGCAGGCGATCGTTTCAGCGCAGCAACCCGTGAAGATGAAATGGTGTGTGGACTGCCACAAAACCAGCAAGGCGCCGGTTGGTTGCAACACCTGCCACGAGTTAGGTCAATAGAGCCGGAGGCGAGCGCGACGTACCCGGCATGCCGTATGCGAATTCCTTCCTCCAGGCTCATCTGCATGAGCCAAGAATGGTAGTTGACATTTATCGAGAGGGAAGGGGAGAGTAAAGATCCGGCAATTCATCCGATTACCGGGTTGGCGGTGCATTTTGAATTCACCGGTCCTGCGATTAGCCCTCAAGAATCCGGAAGAGCTTCTGTACATAGCCGGGGAGGTTGCGCGGACACCCGCCTTGGCGGCGCGGAGGTACAGACTCAAATTGCGAAACGAGCGGCCCATAGGATACATAGGATGGCTGGGACACCGGAATCTGGGTGATGAAGCGATGTTCCTGGCGATAATGGGAGCTTTGTCCGAGTTTCCCGTCGTGCCGTTCCTCCCTGCGCCTGGAGAGCGGTTTATGGCTTCCCGGGGCTAAACGGCCCGGGATACTTCCGCGCTGTTCTTCTGGGGGGAGGCACTCTGATCAACCCGCTGTTCTTGCCGGTCGCGATGCTCGCGGTGAACTTCGGCGCACCGTTCTGCACCATGGGAACCGGGGTGGGCAGCGCTGGTTTCGGTGCTCCACAAGATGCGCCGCTGGATGGTTGGCGGCAGGTGCTTCAGGATTCTAAGTTTCTAGGCGTTCGAGGTCCGCTGTCAAAAGAGCAGTTGGAAGCGGCGTCCATCCGCGGGTCTACCGTAATCGGCGATCCGGCGCTGAGTCTGACGTCTGAAACGGTTCCCCCTTTTCGAAGCCGGGAACGGCTGGTTATCAATCTGGCGCGGGAATCGGGCCAGCGCCTTGCTCCTGCGGAACAGGCCTTGTGGGCGGAGGCGGGCGCAATTGCAAAGGAGTTTGCGGGCAGAGGCGGTGAGGTGGTGGGAGTTGCGCTGGGGAGTGGAGACTTCCGGGCGTTAACTGAATTCCGGTCCGCGACGGGACTTCGGGGCATGCGGATTCAAAGCCATCGTACGGACCCGGAAGGATTGCTGCGGACACTGGCGGGCAGTATCGGGCTGATTGGCGTGCGATTGCATTCGGCGGTGTTGGC
>JALYXI010000263.1 GCA_030947245.1 Acidobacteriota bacterium | reverse complement strand
CCGGGTGTACCCGCCGATCCCGCCCTGTCTGAGAAGTGGGCGAAGTTCGTGACCGGACACATCACGAACGCTCCTCAATAAATCCGCAGTTTCGGCTAAGCAAGAACTCCCGGCAGCGGCCCCGTGCTGTCGGCAAAGCGTTCCACCGGCGTTCCGAACGCGTCCAGCATGGAGACGTACAAATTCGCGGCAGCGGTGTCTTCCGTATGCACCAAGTGCTGACCGGTCGCAATCCTGCCACCGCCGCGTCCCGCTAACACCAGGGGAAGCTTGTGCGGATTGTGCGAATTACCGTCGCTCAACGCTGACGCGAACAAGACCATGGAGTTATCCAGCAGACTCTTCTCGCCTTCTTTGATATCCCGCAACTTGCGCAGTAGATAAGCATACTGCTCAATATGCCAGCGGTTAATCAAATGATACTGGCGCAGCTTATCGGGGTCTTTCGAATGGTGCGAAATTTCGTGGTGCGTGTTCGAGACACCTTCCAGGAACCGGAAATTCTGCCCGCTTACCGCGTTCCCGAACATAAACGTACTGATCCGCGTCGTATCGCTCTGGAAGGCAAGAGCTGTCATATCGAGCATCAAACGCACATGTTCCGTGTGATCTTTCGGGCTCTCGGTCGGTCTGCCAACGGAATCGATCGGTGCCCGCGCTTTCCATGCCGATTTCGTCGCGCTGCCCGCGCGTTCCATCCGTCCTTCGAGTGATCGGACGATTTCCAGATACTCATCGATGCGCGCGCGGTCGCCCGTCCCCACCTGAGTGCGCAGTTTCTTCGCTTGCCCAAGAACACGGTCCAAAAGCAGCGCATCCTGCTTCCCGGATTTCCCTTGCGGACCTGATGCGCGGAACAGCCGCTCGTACACCGAACGCGGATTGATCTCTCGCGCCAGAGGTGTGGTTGGACTGCTCCACGCGATGTGGCACCCATAAACCCTGGTGTAGCCGACGTTGCCATCCACGCCCGTTGCTTCCGGTTCAATTCCCAGTTCCAGAGACGGAAGCGGCGTCCGGTCGCCCACTCGCTGAGCGGCTACCTGGTCCATCGATATGCCATGCATGTTCAGGTCAACGCCGAGCGTCTTGCTGATTGTCGTGCAGGTGAGAATGCTGGATTCTTTCACGTAGTGCCCATCGCCTGTATTGGCTCCGGCGTTCCACAGATTGCTCACCACCAGGATGTCGTCTTTCAAATCCTGAAGCGGCGCGAGCGTCGGCGAAAGCGTGAAATTGCGGCCCTGCCCTTCCGGCATCCACATGCTCGTATTCACGCCATTGGGCATATAAAGGACTGCCATGCGAACGGGGTTCGGCGAAGCGATAGCGGCAGACGCGCTCGAAGGCATCATCGCCTCCAGCCACGGCAGACCCAGGCCAACGCCCACGCCGCGTAAAAGAGTTCTTCTCGATAGTCCCGAATTTCGCATGACGTTCAGTTCCTCTTCGTTACTCTTAAATCAGCGCCGGCTCCGGCCTGGTACCGGAACGGCATGCTCATCACAACGCCGTCGATTAGCGTATGCGCACTATAACCATCCCTCTCCACCTGGGCGACGATGCTGTCCACAACGCAAGAATCCTTCAGCGTCAATCCACGCCCCAGAGCATAACCCAACATTTTGTTCGTCAGATTCCGGAGGAACAAACTCTTCTTCGCGAGTAGCACCGCCTTTAACTGATCCGGCCCTTCAAAGGCGGTTCCATCCGGCAACTCGCCCTTGACATCGACGGGCTTGCCGCTCTCTTCACTCCGCCAACGGCCGAGTGCGTCATAATTCTCGAGCGCGAATCCCAAAGGATCGATCCGGCTGTGGCAACTCGCGCAAACGGGATTCGCCCGATGCTGCGTCAACAACTCTCGAATGGTATGCGGCGTTGCGCCCTTCGATTCCTCCAGAACCGGGACATCGGGCGGAGGCGGTGGAGGAGGCGTCCCCAGAATCGAATCCAGAATCCACTTGCCCCGCAGGACCGGGCTGGTGCGGTGCGGATGCGAGGACACCGCCAGAATCGCGGACATTCCCAACAACCCTCCCCTATGGCTATCCGCCGGAAGTTCGATCCGGTGCGGCGCCTGAGGATTCTTGTTCGCGCCGGCCGCCTCTGTATTCAATCCGTAAATCCGCTGCAGCTTTCTGGTGGTGATCGTAAAATCCGAATCCAGCAGATTCAGCAGCGAAAGATTGTTCGACAGAATCTCGCGGAAGAACAGAATCGGCTGATATCGTATATCGCCCTGCAATTCCTCGTCGCCCGCGTACATCGGGAACAGCTTCGCATCGGGAGAAATACTCTGCCCGAGAGCCCGCGTCCCCAGCCACTGCTCCACGAAGCTCTGCATGAAATCGAACGATTTCGGGTTGCGGAGCATGCGTGCCACCTGCCCTTTGAGGATCTCGGGGTCCTGTAACCGGCCTGCTTCCGCCAGAGCAAGCAGCAAACCGTCCGGCGTGCTGCCCCAGAGGAAATACGACAACCGGGTAGC
>JALYXI010000319.1 GCA_030947245.1 Acidobacteriota bacterium | reverse complement strand
ATCTCCAGGTTGCGCATCATACGTTCCGGATAGACCAGCAATGTGTCGATCAGCCGCGCCGTCTTGTCCAGCAGATAATCCGTAAGAATCGTCGAATCGGGAAACACCACCCGCTCCACCGAGGAATGCGAAATATCCCGTTCATGCCACAGCGCCACATCCTCAAACCCCGCCTGCGCATTCGCCCGCACCACGCGCGCCAGGCCGCAGATCTGCTCGCATGTGATGGGATTGCGTTTGTGCGGCATCGCGGAACTGCCCTTCTGGCCCTTGCTGAAATACTCTTCGGCTTCGCGAACCTCTGTCCGCTGCAAGTGCCGCACCTCCAGCGCGATCTTTTCGAGACTCGCCGTAATTACCGCCAGCACCGCCAGGTACTGCGCATGCCGGTCCCGCTGCACCACCTGAGAAGCCACGGGAGCCGGCTTCAAACCAAGCAACCCGCAAATCCGCTCTTCCACCTCCGGACCGATATGCGCGAATGTCCCCACGGCGCCCGAGATTTTCCCGACCCGCAAATCTTCCGCAGCCGCGCCCAGGCGAGCCAGATTGCGCCCTGCTTCCTCATACCAGATCGCCAGCTTCAGCCCAAAAGTAATCGGCTCCGCATGCACCCCGTGCGTCCGGCCAATCTGCACCGTATGCTGAAACTCGCGCGCGCGCCGCTTCAAAATCCCGCGCAGTTCCAGGAGGCCCGTTTCTAAAATCGCCGACGCTTCCCGGATCTGCAGCGCCTGCGCCGTATCCACCACGTCGGTCGAAGTGAGTCCGTAGTGCAGCCAGCGCGAGGATGGCGCGCAGCCCTGCGCCGCCATGCTCTCCGCCACCGACGTGGTGAACGCAATCACATCGTGCTTCACCCGTTCTTCAATCTCTTGGATTCGCCCGAGGTCGAACGAAGCATGCGCCCGCAGTTCCGCGGCGGCTGCAGCGGGAACCACACCCAACCCGGCTAGCGCTTCCGTTGCGGCCAGTTCCACGGCGAGCCACTTTTCGTACTTATTCCGGTCCTGCCACACCCGGCCCATCGCCGGCCGCGTGTACCGCTCAATCAATAGGTAAACACCTCAAAATCGGTCAAAAGGTAAACACCTCGGTCGGCTGCCGCTGCTCCGCAATCACCAGCCGCGTTGCGGTCATCCCGCGCCGTTCCAGCGCCACCGCCGCACCGGTACGCACCAGTTCCGGATGGTTATTTTGCTCGCTCAGATGCCCCAAAATCAGCGCCGAAGCCGTCGCGGCGAAATCCGCTTCCAGATACTCGCACACCACTGAATTCGAAAGGTGCCCGTTGCGCCCCATCACCCGCTGCTTCACGCTCCACGGGTAAGGCCCCACTTTCAACATCTCCAGATCGTGATTCGATTCGAGCAACAGCACATCGGTCCGGCGCAGGTGAAACTTGATCGATTCCGGCATGTACCCCAGATCCGTCGCAATTGAAATCTTGACCCCTTCCGCGCGAAAACAAAATCCCACCGGATCGCGCGCGTCGTGCGGAATCGTGAAACTGTCCACCTCGATGTCGCCTACCCGGAACGACGCCCCGGCCTGAAATGTCTCGAGCACCGGCTCGCATTCTTCCCAATCGATCACCGGAGCCGTCAATCGCGTCAGAAATGCCGGAAGCGGACGCTTGGCCCGGCTCCGTGTTCGCAACAACCGGCATAATCCCGAAACATGGTCGGAGTGTTCATGCGTGATCAGCACGGCATCGAGCGCATCCACCTGTTCGCCAATCTCGGCCAGGCGCCGGGCCAGTTCCCGCACGCTCAGACCCGCATCGATCAGGATGCGCGTTTTCGCCGTGGCCACCAGTGCGCAGTTGCCCGAACTGCCGCTCGCCAATACGCAGAATTTCACCACTCGCCCAGCGTGCTCTCCTAGACCCCTCAGCATAGCTTAAAAATCAACCTTTAAAAAACAACAACCCTCAAAAATGTTCCGCGTGGCTCTGCGCGATAGAATATAGGTCTAACCTTTTGGAGTTCTTCCCCGGCCTTGCCGCTCTGGGAACCGTAACGCTCATTTCACTATGTGGATCGTAAAACTGGCGCTCCGGCGGCCTTACACGTTTGTGGTCGGCGCGCTCCTGATTCTCGTGCTTGGCATCGTCACCATCCTCCGCATGCCGGTCGATATCTTCCCTTATATCGACATTCCAGTCGTAAGCGTCATCTGGCAATACGCCGGCCTTGCTCCCGAAGAGATGGAGCGCCGCATCGTCACGGTGGATGAGCGCGCCATGACCACCACGGTCAACGACATCGAGCATATCGAATCGCAATCCCTGAACGGCGTCGCCGTCATTAAGGTCTTCTTCCACCCGGGCGCGAAGATCGAAGCCGCAGTGGCGCAGGTTACCGCCATCTCCCAAAGCATCACGCGCATCCTGCCGCCCGGCATCACTCCGCCCAACATTATTCAGTACAACGCTTCGAACGTGGCCATCCTGCAGGCCAGCCTGAGCGGCAAAGGCTTTTCAGAGGCCGACCTTTACGATCTCGGTCTCAATTTCCTCCGCACCCAACTCGCGGGCGTCCAGGGAGCCTCCGTCACCACGCCGTTCGGCGGCAAGCCCCGCCAGATCATGGTCGATCTGGAGCCGGAGCTCATGTTCGCCAAAGGCATCTCCGCGGCCGACGTCAGCAACGCCATCAACGCCCAGAACGTGATTCTGCCCGGCGGCAGCGTCAAGTTCGGCGACCGTGAATACCACGTTCGCATGAACGCCAGCCCCGAAGCCGTCGAAGAGCTGAACAATCTCCCGATCCGCCTCATCAAAGGCACGCCCATTTACATCCGCGATGTCGCCCAGGTGCGCGATGGCTTTGCCATTCAAACCAACATAGTCCGCAACAACGGATTCCGCTCCGCCCTCATTACGGTCCTTCGCAGCGGCAATGCCTCCACTCTCGACGTGGTCGCCCGCGTGAAGAAGCAACTGCCGAAAATTCTGCAGACACTTCCGCCGGAACTGAAAGTCCAGCTTCTTTTCGATCAGTCCATCTTCGTTCGCGCCGCTATCAATGGCGTGGTTCGCGAAGCCACAATCGCCGCCTGCCTTACCGCGCTCATGATCCTGCTTTTCCTGGGGAGTTGGCGCTCCACTGTCATCGTCGCGATTTCCATCCCGCTCTCCATTCTGGTCTCCATCATGGTGATGCGCCTGATGGGGCAAACCCTGAACGTCATGACGCTGGGCGGCTTGGCCCTCGCGGTGGGCATCCTGGTCGACGATGCCACAGTCGAGATCGAAAACATCCACCGCAATATGGCGGAGCGGAAACCGATCCTTCAGGCCATCCTCGATGGCGCTCAGCAAATCGCGGTCCCAGCGTTTGTTTCCACCCTTGCCATCTGCATCGTGTTCGTACCCGTGGTGTTTCTGAGCGGCGCCGCGAAATCGCTATTTACCCCTCTCGCCATGGCGGTCGTTTTCGCCATGCTCGCCTCCTATCTGCTTTCCCGCACCCTGGTTCCCACCATGGCGAAGTATCTGCTTGCCGCGGAGTTGCACCTCCATCAGCCCGGCCACCGGCCAAATCCATCTCCCGGCTTCTTCACCCGCTTCCACACCGCCTTCGAACGCGGCTTCGCCCGCATGCGCGAAAGCTACCGCGGCATCCTGATCTTTGCGCTGGGCCATCGCGCTCTTACGATTGGCGTTTTCGGCCTCTTTTCGCTGATCTCCCTGGCGCTGATGCCCTTCCTCGGCCAGGACTTTTTTCCCACGGTCGATGCGGGCGAGTTCCGCCTTCATGTCCGCGCCCCGCCCGGCACGCGGATCGAAGAAACGGAACACATCTTCAGCCAGGTGGAGGCCCTGATCCGCCGCACGGTTCCGCGCAATGAACTGCGC
>JALYXI010000314.1 GCA_030947245.1 Acidobacteriota bacterium | reverse complement strand
CGTCGCGCAAACGAACCGCGTGTGGCCTTTTCTCTTCACATCCGCCTTCAAACTCTCCTGCGAGAAAAACCGCCGTTGCCCCACTCGGCGCTTGCGGCGGTCTCCGGAACCAATTGCGGCGCGTGGTCATGCGGGTTCGCGGGGCTTGGCCATGCGTTTAGATTATCGCTCAGGGCAAGTTGTTGCACGGTGGAAGCGCGCCGCCTCCGCTTACGCGCGCGCCTCCCCTCCGCTTCCTCGCCTTTTAGAACAGCCAAAAGTAAAACATCTCAGGAATCACAATGACGACTGGGCCAATTCCCACATAGCCATAGTGGGCGCGGGCATCCCTTGTTCTCACGCTTCGTCATCGGCAGGCGTCGGGCTCAAGCGGTGGGGCTGCTCGGTGTGCTGTCGGCCAAGCAGTTGGGGGCGGAGCGAAATACACCTGCAAGGTAATAGGCACCGCAATCAGCAGCACATGGAAAAAGCGCCCGGTGATGTTATCCGCCTGAAAGGCAAAAAATCCTTCTCGCCGGACAGTAAGCTTCGCTTTTGTGGATGCTGGGGCAGCGCGTCGGGCTGGAGTTAGCCGCAACAACCCCGGAACTCTACTCGCCGCCGGAGCACCATGATGTGCCACAGGATGCGGTGGCGATCAGGCTGGCACCAGACCACTTTCCATCCGTCAAGGAAAGAGCCCAGCTTTAATTCGGTGCTCACGGTGAGGAACTTGGTTTCGATCGGGCATACGGACTGAACGGTGTACACGGACACCATTCATGGCTCTGGGGCCGGCAACAAGCAAGGGCCTGATACTTCACATGCGGGCCTGTGCGCCTGAATCCCAAGTTGAGAACTGCAGACATCGTCAGGGCTTTCTCCTCAACTGTTTCTTTTCGCGATCACGCAAGGATCGGATGGACACAACGCGGGCCGGCTTTCCCGGTGGGATCGGCGAAATTCTGATAATCGGCTCAATCTCAAAGCGTTGCCCGAATATTGTCAGGATTGTGCCAAGATTCGGTGCTGACGAGTTATTACGGTCAGTGATCCGAATCGGAACTATACGGGTGTCGGCAATAGGGATCACCAACTTACCTCATAACGCGCCATAGAGGGGTGGTAAGTGGCCTCGATCCCGCTTCCCTCGCAAGTAGGACAATCACAGGGCCCGGTCATGGGCTCCACGTCCCCGTACCCGTAGGCGCAGCCGGTATAGTGCCCGCCGCCAATCGCAATGCCGCGGCAGCGCGGAGCCGGCGGTAGCGGGCGGATACCATTGCGGCCATTGCTTCGAATCGGAACTTTACGTGTCTCAGACATTGCGGTTACAAACTTACCTCTTAACGCCAGAAACCAGGTGGTAAGGCAATATTCAACTGATTCTCATCTTTCCTCATCAAATCAACAACTTAGGCTAAGGATCAACTATTATTTTCCTACCATCTGCTACCATCTGCTACCATCTGGCTCACCCAAGAAGCGAATAGCTTTCACCGGGACCTCCGTCTTTGCGTCAAGCCCATACGGAAGCGTCGCGATATCCGGCTTTACCTGGCGGAGTAGAGGAATTGCCTGCTCGCCTGTCATTACGGGCATCGTCAGATCCAGCAGCACCAGTGGCCTTGGCTGGTTGTACGCTCTTCACGCTCGCAGTTGCATCGCACGAATGCGTTTATGGCAAGCCGAATACATGGTCAGCGCGGTCCGGAACCACGCCCTGGCTTTAGCGTGCATTCGCCACGGGCTTCCTGCCATCCATGGTCGCGGGATGGATCAACTTCCAAAACAGGTAACTGATCTGTTCGAGGGAGCTCTCGTGCAGCAACTCAATACGGTAGAACTGTCGCGAGCCTTTCGCGTGGCCGTCAAGGGATTTCGAACTGAGATTCAAACGACTGACGAAAAGCTCGCAGAGCGACTGCAGGACACATGGGCCTTGCTGGATGAGGACTTGTTCTAACGCTCCATGGAGCGTAATGCGCCGCTCGATGAATTCGTCCATCGCGTGCCGGTATCACC
>JALYXI010000311.1 GCA_030947245.1 Acidobacteriota bacterium | reverse complement strand
ATCCGGCACGAGACCGAGCGCCAGCATTCGCAAATTGAATTGATCGCGAGCGAAAACTTCACGTCCGAAGCCGTTCTGGAAGCGACAGGGAGCATTTTCACCAATAAGTACGCTGAAGGATACCCCGGGAAGCGGTATTACGGAGGATGTGAGCACGCCGATGAAGTGGAACGGATCGCCCAGGACCGGGCGAAGAAGCTGTTCCGCGCCGAATATGCGAATGTGCAGCCGCACGCGGGCTCGCAGGCCAATCAAGCGGCTTTCGCTGCCGTTTTAAGCCCGGGCGATACCATTCTGGGCCTTAGCCTGGCCCATGGCGGCCATCTGACGCACGGGTTCAAGCTGAATTTTTCCGGCAAGACCTATAATGCGGTGCACTATGGCGTCCGAAAAGATGACGAGCGGATCGATTTTGAAGAAGTGGAGCGTTTAGCGAAGGAACACAGGCCGCGGATGATTATCACGGGCGGAAGTGCATATTCACGCATTTGGGACTTTCCCCGCTTCCGCGAAATTGCCGATAGCGTGGGCGCTCTGCTGGTTTGCGACATGGCGCATTTTTCCGGTCTTGTGGCCGCGGGGCTGCACCCCAATCCATGTGAACTCTGCGACATTGTGACCTCTACTACGCACAAGACGCTGCGGGGGCCGCGATCCGGCCTGATTCTGGCCAAAGAAAAATACGCCACGGATATCGACAAGAGCGTGTTCCCCGGGGCTCAGGGTGGACCGCTGGTGCACGCCATTGCCGCAAAGGCCGTTTGTTTTCACGAGGCACTGCAACCGGAGTTCGTTTCGTACCAGAGGCAGGTTGTCGCCAACGCAAGAGTTCTGGCCGGTACGATGACAGCGGAGGGCTTTCGCGTGATTTCGGGAGGTACCGATACCCACGTGATGCTGATCGATGTGTTTTCGAAGGGCGTACGCGGAAGGGACGCGGAAAAATCGCTGGATGCGGCGCGGATCACCGTCAACAAGAATGGGATTCCTTTCGATGTGAATCCTCCGTTGAACCCGAGCGGGATTCGCCTGGGCAGCCCCGCGGTAACAACCCGCGGATTCGGAGAACAGGAGATGCGGGAAGTAGGCCGCCTGATTGCCGAAGTGTTGCGCGATGTGGCAAGTGATGGCGTGCGTGCCTCAGTCCGCCGGAGGGTGGAAGCCTTAACTGAGCAGTTCCCGCTGTATCCTTGGAAGTTGGATCCCGTGCGGGGGAAGTTGGATCCCGTGCGGGCGTGAACGGGTGAAAATTGCGGTCGATGCCCGGAGAATACGCGATTTCGGAGTCGGTACCTACATTCGCAATCTGCTAACCGCCCTGGGCGCGGCGGAGACGCAGCCGGACTTCCGGTTGATTGTCCATCCGTCCGACCGGTCTTATCTTCCGCCCCTCCCGGCGAACTTTGAGGTTGTTCCGTATTCTTATGCCGATACGGGGCGTATGGAACACTTCCGCTTTCCGGCGTTTCTTAGGAGGCTGGAATGCGATTTGGTTCACTTTCCGCTAAACCGGGTGCCTCTATTCGTAAAGAAACCGTATGTGGTCACGATTCATGACTTAGGGGTGCTGCTTTATTCGGAAAACTCCGCAATCTGGCGCGCGTTGCGGAACTTCCGGGTCCAATGGGGATTACGAAGAGCCGGCAAGATTATCGCTGTCTCCGCGGCTACCAAGCGGGATTTGTTGAACCTGATGGGCATACCGGAACCGCGGATCCAACTTGTGTACAGCGCGCCGGACCCGGATTTCTTTTCGCGCGACCGGATCCCCGGGCGTGCCCTGGCCGGAGACCCGGAAGCAGCGGCGAAAGAGCGCCGGCGTATTCTGGAGAGATACCAGATCCACTATCCGTTTCTGTTATATGCCGGAACCATACGGCCGCAAAAGAATATACCGAGACTGGTGGAAGCATTTGCGGTCATCCGGGGCGAGATGGAAAACAACCCGCGGTATCGCGACCTCCGGCTGATTATTATCGGCGATGAAATTTCGAAGTACCCGGCCGTGCGGCGCGCCGTGATGCAAAGCCGCGTGGAGCAGGCGGTCCGTTTCTTGGGGTTCGTTCCATTCGACACGCTGCGGACGTTTTATGAACTAGCGTCCGCGTTTGTTTTCCCGTCTCTTTACGAGGGATTCGGGCTTCCTCCGCTGGAAGCGATGGCGTCTGGAACTCCGGTGATTGCTTCGGGAATCAGCGCGATTCCCGAAGCGGTGGGAGATGCGGCGATGCTGGTGAACCCGGAGAACGTGTTCGATATCGCGCGGGGCATTCGCGAGGTGCTCTTGGACGATGATTTGAGGGCCGCGCTGGTTCAACGCGGGTACCGGCACGCCAGCCGGTTCAGTTGGGCCAAGAATGCGGGTGAAGTAATGGGTATCTATCGTGAAGCGCTCGGCGAAGCATCCGGCGGACGGGTGGATTTTTTTGCCAATTAATTCATTTGCGGCCTGCGGTTCCCACCGGGATAAAGATTCCGGCAGGTCCAAACGATTTGGCCTTTTACGACGGAAAGGAGGTTGCGCCCGGAGAGCGGCAGGTGCTCCCATCGTGCCGGCTCGTTAACGGAATCGAGTGTCAGTAAATAAAGCCGAGTGCCTCCTGATCTAATGAAGCGCACCGGTGTACCGGTTTCTGTGTTGACCAGATAGGGCGCGGAAGCGCTGAGCGAAGTCCTGCAGCTTTCCGATCTGTCGAGGAGAGCCAGATCGCCTTCGCGGAAATCCGGCTCCATCAGCGGATCCTTAGCCAAACTGATTACAACTGGATTGATTAAGAATTCAGTAAGATTTTTAGGAAAAGGATAGACCGAATCGAGCAGATCTTTTTCCGGAAGGAGGTTGACTGGACCGGCAGAATCCCGCAGCAAAGGAATCCACTGAAGCGGCACAGGCGAGACATGAAGGCTGGAGAAGGTTTCCGGGAGGCCGATCTCCCCGGGAGTAAGGAGATCGATTGCGGAGAGGTCCAGGTTACGGACAATACGGTCTGAATACTCCATGGACAACATTCGTATCCCCTTGAGAGCATTATGCATATGAGGCTGTGATATGCCGGTGAGGCGAGCCAGGCCGCGCTCCGTCAACTGGCCGGAGCGCACCTTATCGCGAACGTATTCCATGAGCCGGTTGTGCAACGAAGTGAAAAACAGAAAGGCTCCTCCGCGCTATATTTCAAACTGAAATATACCGGAGGGTAACTCGATATATACCTTAGTGCAGCGGATATACGGCTTTATATTTGGTAAAAAGAAAAAAAGGGGTAAGTGCAGCGTTTCTATCGCGATTCGAATTTATTAATCTGAATATTCGGTCATAAAGTCAGTAAAATACTTTCTCAAGCCCATTGACTTTCTTAATCGAAGGATATAGTCGGTGCAGCTTTAATCGGTATGCCTGTTCCGAACAGGCCGCCGGGAGGAATCGACTACATGGAATGGAATCGTTCAGAAACGATCGGAATTGCGAAGGAATCGTGCATGCTCTGCCGGGGTAGCGGATTGCGTGTGACAGCTGTGAAGGGAATCCTTCATCCGTGCAACTGCGTCTTCCGGAATATTTTCCGGGCATGTTACTCACGCTTCCGGCAATGCGTATCGCAGGAACGGTATATGAGCAAAGTGACGCTTGTGAACTGCTCGGGCAAAGACGGGAAACGCATTTGGGCGCGCAAAGATGAGGACTATATCGCGGATTTTTGTCTGGTCAGCAAACGCAGCTTAACTGAGTTTGAGTATCGAATTTTCCGTTTTCATTTCCTGTTGGGGGCGGACTGGCGTCTGTGCTGCCGAAAGTTAAACATGGAGCGAGGCAACTTTTTTCATGCGGTATATAGAATTCAGCAGACATTAGGGAAGATCTATCGGGAATTGGAGCCATTCGCTCTCTTCCCGCTGGATGAATACTTTGGGGGAACGATCACGAAATCACTGCCGAAGGTGTCCAATCTGGTGGTAATGCCAAGCCGCAACAGGAAAGGGGGAGCGCTGCGGCCGCCGCTCCGGGACCGGAAGACTGCTTAAGGAAAAAAGGGGGCGGGATTCGATTCAGGTGAATTCCGCCCCGGTTCTGGTAGTCTCGATTACGCTTGGACAACGCGACCCACACTCTGACAGGCCTGTTTCTGAGCAGGGCGGGCTTAAACAAGTTCACGCCGGATGCCACGGCAATTCTGCTGATTGCCGCGAATTTGCCCGATATCGATATTATTTCCGGGGTGTGGGGAGCCGAAGCTTATCTGCACTGGCACCGGAATCTGACGCACTCGCTGCTGCTTGCGCCAGTGCTGGCTTTTCTCCTTGTCTGGGCCTTTCGAATGTTCCGGCCCCGCGTACCCTGGAGCTCCGCGTTTTTTGTCGCGCTGCTGGGCGTCGGCTCTCACCTCGCGTTGGATTTGACCAATATTTATGGAATCCGGCTGTTGCTGCCCATGCGTTCGACATGGTTTCACCTGGATCTGACTCCGGTGATCGACTTTTGGATTTGGGGTGTCTTTGGGGTGTGTATTGCGGCTCCTTTTTTGGGCCGTCTCGTGAGCGCCGAGATTGGCGCAGGAAGAGCGGGCAGGAGTAAGGGCCGGGTTTCCGCGAGTGCGGCCCTGGTCTTCCTCGCTGTTTACAACGGCGGCAGAGCTGTGGCCCATTCCCGCGTAGTTGCGACTCTCGATGCAAGAGAGTATGGCGGCGCGCCTCCCATGCGGGTGGCAGCCTTTCCCGCTTCCATGAATCCTCTTCACTGGAACGGGCTTGCGGAGACCTCCACGGCCTACTATTCGTATGACTTTCACATTCCCGAGGCCTTTGACCCGGCCCAGGGCACGGTTGACTCCAAGGCTGAGGCGTCGCAGGCGATCACGATCGCCGCCGCCAGTCCGGCGTTTCGCGTTTTTGCGGAGTTCGCGTTGTATCCCCTATACCGCGTGACACCGGGGCCGGAAGGCGGCACGCGGGTGGAACTTACCGACATGCGGTTCGGGTTCACGAGCACCGCTTTACTTACGCGCACGCTGCAGGTGCAGAGAGCGTGGCTCCAACTCGGCGCCGCCCCGCATGCCGGGCAAGCACCCTGAAGCCCTTCGTTCTACTACAATGAGGTTCTTATGCGCTCAATCTTTGGAAGTTCCAGACTCGGGTTTGTCTTTTTGATTGCGGGCGCGCTTTCGCTGGCTGCCGCGGACAATACAACCGTCCAGATCCTGAAGAAGCACGTGATCACGTCGCGCAACTTCACCATTGAGGTAGCGAAGCAGATGCCTGCGGATCAGTACGGCTTTAAGTTAACGCCGGAGCAGATGAGCTTCGGGGAGCAAATGGTTCACATCGCGAATGCAAACGGCTTCTTTTTCGGGAAGATGACCGGGCAAAAAGGTCCCGCGTCCGATCCCAAGAAGGTTACCAAAGAGAGTGCAATCGCCGCTTTGGAGGCTTCTTATTCGTTCGCGGCGAATGCGCTGGATAACGTGAACGATTCCAAACTGCTGGAAATCGTCGACACGGGCGATGGGAAGATGACTATGCTGGAGGGAGTCATGCTGCTGCTCGACCACAGCACCAACCACCGCGCATCCGCTGAAATGTATTTGCGCGTCAAGGGAATTAAGCCAGCGGAGTACCGCTTTTAGAACTACGTTCCAGATACCAACGGTAGGTATCGCGGATGCCCGCCTGCAACGCCACTTCCGCCCGCCACCCAAGCTCCAGCAATCGCGAGACGTCCAGAAGTTTGCGGGGTGTTCCATCGGGCTTTGATGTATCCTTTACGATGCGGCCGGGGAACTGGACGACATCCCTGATCAGCAATGTCAGGTCGTAGATGCTGATTTCCTCCCCCGTACCAACATTGATAATCTCGCCTGAGCTGTAGTTCCGCATCAGGAACACCGCCGCGCTTGCCAAATCATCGACATGCATAAATTCGCGGAGGGGGCTTCCCGTTCCCCACATCACTGCTTCCGAGGCGCCGGAAATCTTGGCCTCGTGCAGCTTGCGGATGAGTGCCGGAAGCACATGGGAATCTTTCAGATCAAAGTTGTCGCCCGGTCCATACAGGTTCGTAGGCATCAAGCTAATGGCGTCAAAACCATACTGGGAACGGTAAGCCTGCACCATTTTCAAACCTGCGATCTTGGCGATCGCGTAAGGCTCGTTGGTAGGTTCCAGGGGGCCCGTGAGCAGCTCTTCTTCCCGCATCGGCTGCCGCGCGAGTTGGGGATAGATACAGCTGGAGCCCAGGAACAAAAGCTTTTGCGCGCCGTTCCGGTACGCGGCGTCGATGGTGAGAGTTTGAATGAGAAGGTTTTGCCGAATGAAGTCGGCGCGGCGCGTGTTGTTGGCGAGAATGCCTCCCACATGGGCCGCGGCAAGGAACACGAATTCAGGCTTTTCCGATGCGAAGAACTCATCGACGGCAGCTTGCCTGGTAAGATCCAATTCGGCATGCGTGCGGGTAATCAGCTTGCTGTGACCTTCGGCCTGTAGCCGTCTCAGGATGGCCGAACCTGCCAGGCCGCGGTGTCCGGCGACATAGATGCGGCTTTCGGGGTTCATGCGGCGGTCTTTCTCTTGAGAGCTATCGGCGCCGGACATCATTGCGCTCAATTCCCCGGAGCGAAACGGCGTGCCCGGCTTCAATCAAAGTAGTTTCCTGCCGGGCCAGTTCGACATCACTGTCGACCATCATGGCAACCAATTCCTTGAAAGTGACCTTGGGCTCAAATCCGAAGCTCTTGCGCGCTTTAGATGCATCGCCCATCAGGTAGTCCACCTCGGTGGGTCTCATGTAGCGAGGGTCGATCTCCACGCAGTCTCGCCAATCCAGATTCACACGCCCGAACGCTTCGTCGAGGAAGTCGCGGACGGAATACGCTTCGCCGGTTGCGATCACAAAATCGCCGGGCGATTCCTGTTGGAGCATTTGCCACATAGCTTCGACATAATCTCCCGCAAAACCCCAATCGCGTTTTGCCTCGAGGTTGCCCAGGTAAAGTTTGCTCTGCAAGCCCATTTTGATACGGCCGACGGCGCGCGTGATCTTTCGGGTTACGAACGTTTCACCTCGTGCGGGGGACTCGTGATTGAAAAGGATACCGTTTGCGACAAACATTCCGTAAGCCTCCCGGTAGTTGACGCAAAACCAGTACCCTGCCACTTTGCTGACTGCGTATGGGCTACGGGGATAAAAAGCGGTGCTCTCATTCTGGGGCGGCTTGGCGGCTCCGAACATTTCAGAGGAGCCGGCCTGATAGATGCGCACGGGCCGCTGGGTAACGGCGGTGTAGTCGCGTATGGCTTCCAAAAGCCGCAGGGTTCCGGTTGCCA
>JALYXI010000310.1 GCA_030947245.1 Acidobacteriota bacterium | reverse complement strand
CGGATGGTAGCGAGGTCGATCATTGTTTCTGAAGTCTGGACGTTGTATTCGTAATCCTTGCTCATCCGGCGATTCCGGCCCAGCCACGCGAAGCTGCGTTCCACGATCCAGGTCAGGCCGGTGATCTTGAACGCTCGCTGCCCACGTTTCACGATCACGAGCTTCCAACCGTCTTGCCGCATGAGTTGACGGGCCAGCTTGCGGCTTTGGTGACCCGCATCGGCCATGATGATCCGAATGCTGGGAAACAGGTCGGCCACCTAGTGAGCGCTGCGCACCATGTTGATCAGACATGTTGGCCGGTTCCACCCGGCATGCGATCGGAATGCCCAGCGTATCCACCAGGATAGCGTTTGCGGCCTTTGACTCGTTTGTGGCCGTCGAAGCCGCGCACTCCTCCGCGCTCCGTCGTCTTTACCGACTGACTATCCATGATGACAACGGTTGGACACGGAGGCCGGCCAGCCTGTGTTCGAACGCGCTCGTAGATCGCTTTCTGAAGGTACGTCCACACGCCCGCGTTCTTCCAACTTCGGAAGTAATGATAGACCGTGCCCCAAACCGGAAACTCCCGCGGCAAAAGTCTCCATTGGCAGCCCGTTCGCAGCAAATAGAAGATCGCATTCAATACGGCACGAACATTCGTTGTACGCGGTCGGCCACCAGGCTGCGCTCCCGGAAGGAGCGGCGCAATGAGTTCCCAGGCTGAATTCGTCAGGTCCGTTGTATAAGGGCTGTTCGGCATGTTCTCAGTTTGCCGGACCTCTGTGCTCAGCTAGAACCGATACCGAAAACTCCTCAAACACCCTCCTAGTCTAGAGAAGCTCGTGATAGACTCCGCTTGATTCACCAAGCACCGTTTATGACGAAACACTTTCCACTCACTCCATTCCGCGCACTTGGATTGCTACTGTGTCTTTATACACCAACCTCAGCCCAACTCACGACAGGCCAGCTTTCCGGCATCGTGCGTGATAGTTCCGGCGCCGTACTGCCCGGTGTGAGAGTAGAGGTTACGAACGAGCAGACTTCTTTGAATCGCGCCTCCGTTGCCGACAAAGAAGGATATTACATCGTCCCGAATCTTCCGGTCGGGTCCTACATGGTGCGTGTAGAACGATCGGGATTCAAGGCCTACTCGCAATCAGGGGTACAGGTGACGGCAGGAGAACGCCTGGACGTGAACCCCACGCTGGATGTAGGAAAGACTTCTGAAACAGTATCGGTTACGGCTCAGGGCGAAACAGTCGAGACGGAGTCCGGCACGGTCGGCTCGCTCATCGATGGGTCGCAAGTGCGGGATCTCGCCTTGAACGGCCGCAATGCGGCACAACTGCTGATGCTCCTGCCCGGCGTGACTACCGGAACGGATCAGTTCGATCGCGGCTCCGTCGCGTTCGGTGGCGTGGGTGACTTTTACGTGAACGGTACACGCTCCACTTCGAACGCCGTAACCATAGATGGCGGTTCGAACCAGGACAGCGGAAACGTGGTCTCTATGACGAACAATGTAGGCGTCGACTTCCTGCAGGAGGTGAAGGTACAATCCAGCGGGTATAGCGCTGAATATGGCAGGAACGGAGGCGGACAGATCAATTTCGCCACGCGAAGCGGCACCGACCATTATCACGGCACGCTGCTGGAGTTTTTTCGTAATGACAAGCTGAATGCACGCGGATTTTTCTCGCCTAAGATCGAAGAACTCCGGTTGAACAATTTCGGCTGGAACCTGGGCGGCCCGATCGCTATCCCGAAGTACTCCACGGGACACAACAAGCTTTTCTTTTTCATAGGCCAGGAGTACAAGCGCCGCGTGGACGGAGATACCAGGCGGGCTACGATTCCCACGCGGGCGGAGCGATCCGGAATCAGCAGCGCGACCGCCGCGCTCACGTACCCGGCGAATTTCAGCGTTGCCGCTCTGCGCGGGCAACCGATCACCGATCCCAGCCGGGCAACTGCCGCGAATCCAACCGGGCGGAACATTCTACCGCTGCAATATTCCACAGCCAATGGCTTGGCGGCACTGAAGATCTATGACGTGATGGAAACGCAAGCGGCGCTTTACGTGGACACGCCGACCGCCAACAACATCACCTTTCAACTGCCGAATGTGGACATCAGGCGTGAGGACATTGGCCGCTTCGATTTTCAGCCCTCCACAAAGAATCAGTTTGCCCTCCGGGCGGTCCATGATACAGGCTCGAACTCTGTCCCTTACGAAACCGGCACCATTCCCACGTTTCGCGCCACGCGCAGGAATCGCGCAACCAATATCCAACTCGCGTGGACACGGGTTCAGTCCAGCCGGACGGTGAATGAGGCGGCGGTCAATTCGAACTACCTGTTTTTAGAAAGGATTCCGTACGGCACCTTTGCCTCGGCGTCCCGGTATGGGCTGAAATTGAAGGAGCTCTACGGAGACGATATCGGTACGTACGGGATCCCGGTCATATCCATTTCCGGCTACACCGGAATCTCGGGAGCAAGAGCGAACCCACGGTCTCCGGTTTGGGATTTCTCGGTACGCGATAACCTGAGCCACATCGCCGGCCGCCACCAGCTGAAAACCGGCTTCATCTTCTTCCGCGACCGGAAGAACGAGCGCACCAACTCACCTCTGACCGGCAATTTCAATTTCAACCCCTCCGGTAATACGAACTCCACCGGAAACGCCCTGCTGGATGTGCTGCTGGGGAACTACAACCAATACACGGAATCGGATGTCGATAAGATCAATCGCAATCGTTTCAGTCAGTTTGAGGGCTATGTCGCGGATACGTGGAAAGCACGCCCCAATCTCACCATCGATTACGGCTTGCGATATTACATGATGCAAGCGCCTCACCTGACGGACGACAAGGCTTCCACCTTCCTACCTTCCGCCTATAACCAGGCCAGTGCCCAAAAGATTATCCCCTCCGGAGCCGGAGCGGGCGAACTTGTGCCCGGCATTGGCAAGCCGCTGAACGGAATTGCGATCGCCGGGAAGGGAATTGTCGGTTCAGGGTTCTATTCCACCCAGAACAAGTTTTCCCCGCGCTTCGGTTTCGCGTATGACCCCAACCGGCATGGCACCTTTGCCATTCGCGGCGGCGGGGCGATCTATTATGACCGTCTTCCCGCTGGAGATCTGGCAACCGCCGGTGGCAATCCACCTTTCGTCAACACCGTAACGCTCTTCAACGGGTCCGTTGACAATATCTCAGCGGGACGAACCGCGCAGTTTCCCGTCGCTGTTACGAGTTATCGACCGGATGTCCAGGCACCCGCCATCTATAACTGGAATATTGGTTTCCAGAAAAAGATCATGTTTTCTTCGCTGCTCGATATGAATTACGTCGCGACGCAAGGCCGACACCTGCTCCGGCAGGTCAATCTGAACCAGGTCACCCCAGCGGCTCAATATTTAAATCCAACGTTGAATCAAAATTCCTTCCGCCCCTATCAGGGCTTCACGAATATCAATCTTTGGGAGAGCAGTGCTTCTTCCAGTTACCACGGACTGCAAACATCTTTAACGCGCCGGTATTCTTCTCTATTCACTTACAGCGTGGCGTACACGTGGTCCAAGGCTTTGACAGACGCCTCAGACAAGAACGGCATTCCCGAAGACTCCACCAACCTGCGGCGGGAGCGCTCCCACGCCACTTATGATCGCAACCACGTGTTTGTTGCTTCTTACGTTTACCACGTGCCTTTCTTCCGGGCCAGTAAAGGGTTCCTCGGAAGAGTGGCGGGCGGTTGGGATCTTTCGGGAATCACTCAGCTGCAAAGCGGGCAGTGGCTTACCCCGACCATTTCTACCCCTACCGGGACGCGAAGGCCGGATCGCGTGGGAGATCTAAGCTACTTCGATCCGCGAGTAATCCAGACATTTACCGGGGGCAACAATCAGCAGGTTAGCGGGAATTTCTACTTCGATCCAACGCCGGGTAAAAGTTTTAACGTCCCGCTACCTACCCTCTACGTCAACTCAGCGGCTTACGTGCTCCGTGGGCCTGGGCGCAACAATACTGATCTTTCGCTGTTCAAGATCTTCCGAGTCAGCGAGCACGGAAGTATTCAGCTTCGCGCGGAGGCCTTCAACGCATTCAATCATGCAAGCTTCCGGAATCCTAATATGAATGCCTCGTCCCGTGACTACGCCACTATTTCCGACGCGGGGCCACCCCGGCTGCTTCAGTTGGGCTTGAAATTCTTGTTTTAAGAGCTTTCTTATGATCTTCCTTCAGCGTATCGCCGCCCATGCGGCAGCCTTGTTGCTTCTGGCCGGTTCCGTTTGCTCTCAGACCGCGGCTCCGCACCGAATGGTGGTTGTCATCAGTTTGGATGGCTTTCCTGCTTACTCGCTTGACGATCCGCAGCTACCTATCCCCACACTGCGGGCCTTGGCAAAAAGCGGTGCGTCCGCAAAGCGCATGACCACCATCAATCCTACGGTCACCTGGCCCAATCACACGGCAATGGTTACTGGAGTCCGGGCGGATCGCCATGGCCTGCTGTTCAATGGTTCAGCCGTGAGAACCGGGAGCATACCAATGGTCAAGATCGACCCCTTTGTCGACAAGATCCGAATGGTACATGTCCCGACGGTATACGATCTTGCGCATCGCGCAGGTCTGACCACCGCCGAGGTGGATTGGGTTGCCATCCATCACGCTCCCAGCATCACTTGGGAATTCGCCGAGTTCCCCTCGAAAGATGGTGCGATCGAAAAGGAAATGATGGATCGTGGTCTGGTGACAGCGAACGAGGTGGAGCAGTTCACCAAGGTGAATATCCTGCGGCGCGACCAAATCTGGACCGATGCCGCGGTTCACATCCTTCAGCAACATGAGCCCAATCTGCTCTTATTTCATTTGCTGAGTCTGGATAGTACGCACCATAGTTATGGGCCGAAGAGCTTGGCCGGCTTGGATGCGATGGCCTTCCTCGATAGCTGCGTCGCGCGCATTACAGGCGTAATTCACTCCATGGGCGCGGACAACCGCACTACCATTCTGGTCGTTTCCGATCATGGGTTCAAAGTGGTGAATCACCAGATCCGGCCGGTCATCGCCTTGGCGGACGCCGGGCTTAGCGACGGAGTTCAGGTCATCCCGGAAGGCGGCACGGCGATGGTCTATCTTGATCCGAAACGCGCCGCTACGCTGGCCCCAATGGTTACGAAGACCTTATCGGGGATACCAGGAATCGATCAAATTGCCGCGCCGGAAGATTTCGGTAGGCTTGATCTGCCGACCCCGTCTGCCGATCCACAAGCCCCGGATCTAATTCTGGTTGCGAAATCAGACTACGCCTTCACGGGCGCGACGAAAGATTCCGTTGTTATCCGCCCTCCAGAGAAAACCGGCAGCCACGGGTATCTCTCCTCCGATCCGGAGATGGATGCCATTTTCATTGCTTCAGGTAATGGCATCCAGAAAGGTGTGTCCTTGGAGCGAATCAGAAATATCGACGTGGCTCCTACAATCGCCGAGCTGCTCGGGCTCACGCTTGGCGGGATAGAGGGGCGTGCTGTGGCGGAAGTTCTAGTCGGGAAGGGGCCCGGAGCCGGAGCCAAAGTCCGGCGTCGAAACAACGCGAGAGCCGGCGGACCGAGCCCGCAGCTATTTCGGGATGTTCAGTGAGCCGACCTCGCCCCCAAGGGCGTTCCCGAGCTGGAGACGCTGCTCAAGGGCGTATTCGAGAAGCGCCGCTTTCTCGACCTGGTGAAGGATTTCATCGTTTTTCACCGATGCTGGTAGCGGGGTTGCTAAAATTCTCGACGGTTATCACCAGTTCCACGCGGTGCGCTTGACGGTCGAGCATACGCCTGCCGCTACTAGCCGCGAGGGTGACCGCAAGGTAGGGGTCGTCTGGCACACCCAAGAATCGCGAAAAGCCTGCTCATGGCGTTCTACGCCGGCCAGTTGGTCAAGCACCAGGGCATGGAGAACCCGACCATCGTGGTCCTCACGGATTGCAACGAATCTTGACGATCAACTATTCGGCACATTCAGCCAGTGCAAGGAACTCGTTCGCCAGGCGCCGCAACAGGCCGGCGGTCGCGACGAGCTGCGCCGCCTTCTCGATAGACCAGGGGGAGTGATCTTCACGACGATACAGAAGTTTACTCCCGAGACCGGAACAAATTATCCGCTTCTGACCGATCGCCGGAACGTCATAGTGATAGCCGACGAGGCCAACCGCAGCCAGTACGGCTTTGGTGCCAAAATCTAGGGCAAAACCGGTGAGATTTCCTATGGCTTCGCCAAATATCTCCGGGATGCCCTGCCGAACGCCTCGTTCATCGGCTTCACCGGGACACCGATCGAGAAGGACGATGTGAACACGGCCGCCGTGTTCGGGGATTACCTCGACGTGTACGACATCAGCCGTGCTGTCGAAGACGGCGCGACAGTCACGATCTATTACGAAAGCCGCCTGGCCAGCATCGAGCTGAGCGAGGATGAAAAGCCCAAAAATCGATGCGGAAATTGCCGATCTGACGGAAGACGCGGCCCCTACCGAGCAGGAACGCCTGCATCGCAATGGGCCAGCGTCGAAGCCGTGGTCGGTGCCGAAAAGCGCTTGGCGTTGATCGCCGATGATCTGGTCCGGCATTTCGAGGCGCGGCTGGTTGCGCTCGACGGCAAGG
>JALYXI010000306.1 GCA_030947245.1 Acidobacteriota bacterium | reverse complement strand
GGGTAAACCTGACGCTTCCCGAAATGAAGGCTGGGAGTTACGGCCTGACATTCTGGGATACAAGGACAGGAACGGTGGCGGCCAGAACGGCAGCGAAGCAACAGCAGGGAGCAGGATTGGAGATACGGGAAATTACTTTGGCTGCCGATATCGCGATCGCCGTTTCGCGCGGCTAAGCCCAGTTCACCCAGCCCAGTTCACCATCGGCTTAAGCACGCCTTGCTCCGGATCCAAGAGTTTTGGAAACGATTCCACCAGAGTCTCCGGAGTGTACCGGTGCTCGATCCAAGGGTCCGTGAGGATCAGTCCGGCTTCGAGTGATCGCATCACACGCTCGAAATCGTCTTTGGTCGCGTTGCGGCTGGAGAGCAGCGTGGTCTCGCGTTTGTGAAAATCTGGGTCGGAGAATGTAATGTCCCCCGGATAGAGGCCGACAAACACCAGCTTGCCGCCGTGCGCCAGGTACCGGAAAGATGCCTGCATAGACCGGGGACTTCCCGTGCAATCAAAAACATACAAGGGAAGATTGCCCCCGAAGGCTTCTTCAATCCGCTGCGTAGGATCGGTGGCTGCATCGATCAGCACTTCCACGCCGGCATGGCGGCGGCAAAACTCCATGCGCGTCTAGCTCATTTCCAGAACTGCTGCTGTCGCCCCGGCGGCGCGTACGGCCGCCACCACAGCCAGCCCGATTGGCCCCGCGCCGATGACCAACGCTGCCTCCCCAGCGCCGATGCCGGAGCGCCAAACCCCATGCGCGCCGATCGAAAGCGGCTCCACCAACGCCAGCTCTTCGAGAGACAGCGTATCCGAAGGATGCAGGGAATCGGCAGGGAGCGTAAGCCACTCCTGCATGCCGCCGTCGATGTGCACGCCCAACACGCGGATTCGCATGCAGCAGTTCGGCTTCCTGTTCCTGCATGCCAAACACTGGTTGCACGCCAGATAGGGGCGCACTGCGCACCGGTCGCCGGGTTTCACGCGTTCCACGCCCGGGCCCGTTTCCGTCACAACCACGGAGAGCTCATGCCCCAGAATGCGCGGATAGGTGAAATAAGGCTGGTTGCCTTCAAAGGCGTGCAGGTCCGTCCCGCAAATGCCGACGCGATTGACGCGCACTAATGCCTCACCGGCATTAGGCTTCTGTGGCGCGGCAGGGGAACGAAAGCTAAACTTCCGGGGTTCTTCCAAAGCAAGTGTTCGCATAGTTATTTCAAAAGCCCGCGCGTCCGGAACCAGTTTGCCAGCGCTACCGGCCAATCGCTCAAAGCGGGGTCTGTGTTTCCCAGGCCCACTCCATGCGGGCCCTTTTCGAAAATGTGCATTTCCGCGGGAACACCCGCTTTCCGAAGCGCCAGATAAAACAACACGCTGTTTTCAGCGGGAACTCCAGTATCCGCGTTGGTGTGAAAAAGGAACGTCGGCGGTGTTTGCGGGGTCACCTGCAGTTCGTTCGACAAACTCTTCACCAGCGCCGGATCCGGATTGTCCCCCAGCAGATTCTTGAGCGAGCCTTTGTGCGTGTACGGCGTGGTGAAACTGATCACGGGATAGCCCAGAATCAGAAAGTCCGGCCGGCTGCTGACCTGGTCGATAGGGTCTGAAGCATTCGCGTTCACAGCTTCAAAATGCGTTCCCAGGGTGGAAACAAGGTGTCCGCCCGCGGAGAATCCCCAAGCCCCGATCTTATCCGGCGCGATGCCCCATTCCGCCGCACGGAAGCGCATGGTGCGCATGGCACGCTGCGCGTCGCCGAGTTCGATGGGGTGATGATAGCGAGGACCGAGACGATATTTAAGCACGGCGGCGACCATGCCGTAGGAATTCAGCCAGTTCGCGATCTGTCGTCCTTCATGGTTCATCGCGAGTGCGCCGTAACCGCCGCCCGGACACACAAGGACCGCGGTCGCGGCGGCATGCTTCGTGTTCGGTTGGTAAACGGTGATTTCAGGACGGTCCGAATCCGCGGTGCCCAGAGCTCCCGGCGCGCCGTTGGGCCAAAGCGGAAAAGTCTGCGGGTCCTGTTGCGCTTCAAGCAAAGCGGCAGCCGCCAGAAAGAGGTAGGGGAGCGGGCGAGGCATGTTCACCGCCAGTATAAGTTAATGATGCAGGTGCGGATGAGGATGGGGATGCGGCTCCGAATGAGTGTGGCGATGAATGTGTACCATCCGGGTACGCTCCAGCAGCGGAACGTCGTGAAGGATGGTGAGTGGATCGCCTTCGGCAACCAAGGCTCCGCTCTCAAACAGAACACAGCGGCTGGCTATCCGTTCCAGACTCGCCAGGTCATGCGTTGCGATGACCACCGTTTTCCCGGAGCCGGTCCAGGAGCTCAACATTTCAAGAATCTGCTCTTCGCTCTTCGGATCGAGCGCGGCGGTCGGTTCGTCCAGCAGCAGGACCTCAGGTTCCAGAATCATCACCGAGGCCAGCGCCACGCGCTTCTTCTCGCCCCCGGAGAGACGGTGGGGAGGCCGCGATTGCAGGTGCTCGATATTCAACTGCCGCAGCATCGCCGTGACTCGGTCGCGAATCTGTTGAGCCGGCCAGCGAAGTTGCAGTGGACCGAAGGCGAGCTCGTCGAACACCGTCGGATTGAACAACTGAATATCCGGGTTCTGAAACACAATACCCACGCGCTTGCGAAAGGCGAAGGCAAATCGGTCTTCTTCCATCGCCTTCTCCGTGAGGGGCTGGCCATCGAATAGAATTTCTCCTGTTCGGGGAAATGCAAGGCCGCTCAGCAGGCGAAGCAGAGTGGATTTGCCGGAACCGTTCGCACCCAGAAGCGCCAGCTGTTCTCCGCGGTGGACCGTCAGGGTCAACCGGTCAAGCGCTGTGACGTCCTGATAGGAGTACGAAACTGCGCGCGCTTCGAATACAGGATTTGGCAACTTATCGCCCAAGAACCAGGGCCGCGGCGGCAAAGCTCGCGAACGCCGCCAAGTACGCCCAGTCCAGGAAACGGATCGCCGGCTCATCCAAGACATGCGCTTCGCCCCGGAATCCGCGCGCCTGCATAGCCAAGTGAATATCGTGGCTCAATTGCACGCTCTTTTCAAGCAGCAGGCCCACGCTGGCCGAAGACAAACGCTGCCGGTCGCTTTCGGCAAGAATTCCCACCATGCGGCTGCGCCTGGATTCGAACATCTCATGCGCCGTTCTCAGTAGAAGAAAAAGGTAGCGGTAGGTCATGCCCAGAATCACCACGACGGTTACGGGAACGCGAAAGAACCGCAGGGCCTTCAGGACTCGGTTCCACTCCGTGGTCAGCACCAGCGCCACAGAAAGTGTGGCGGACGTCAACACGCGGCCAAGCAAGTATGCCGCGCTGCCGGCGCCTTGCGCGGTGAGTTGCCAATCCAACACGGGAACCCGGAGCAGCGTCGTTCCGGGCGTAAGGAACAGCGCCGGAATCGCGATCACGCCGCTGAAGGAGAGCGCGGGCAGCCAGACCCGCACGGCGAGTAATGAGAGTGGGATTCCCGAAAGCAGAGCCAGAGCGCTCGCAGCGGCGAAGAGCGCGGAAAGTATTCCTAAGCTGTGTACGCCGGCCGCTGCCAGAATCAACAGAAACAATCCGGCGACTTTCACGCGCGGGTCCAACGCCTGCAGCAAGCCCCGCCCCCGTGCGATGCGCTCCGCGAAAAGCGAATCCTCCAGAACTCCCAATAGCCGCTTTACAGTCGATTCCACAAAGCCCTTGCGCATCGTTCTTCGCTCCGGCAGCTTGGAGAAAATCCAGTTCAGCAGAAGGCTGAAAAGGATAATCAGGCCTGTACCGGCCAGCGCGGAAACCACGTATCCGAACGATGGGCTTCGAATGAATGGGGGGGCGTACCGCGCCAGGGGAGACGTCCATAAAGAGGACAGGCGCTCCAGGCCATGCGGCGCTGCTTGGGGCGGCGGTTGGTTGCCGGACGCGGCGGCGATTTGGGCGCGTGTTGCCGGGTTGGCGAAATCCTGGGCCGTCCATTCGCCCCAGGCGCTGCCCGCCGCAATAATGCCGAGCGGAGTCATGATCAGCAGCGCCGCCAAAACCAGCCACAGCTTGCGCGTGATGGGCCAACGCACCGGGCTTCCCGCGGGAGCCTCCGAAAGAACCGGCTCCGGAGCGCCGGGAGCGGTATCCCGAAGCAGCGACACATCCGCCGATTGAAGATACCGCACCACGCCGGCTGAAATGGTTAGCTCGGCCAAGCCCGCGAACGTCAAGTGCCCGAGCATCATTGCCGGAATGGAAATCCGCAGCGGATACGGACAGTACAGCGGCGCTCCGGAGGCATCGCGGAACAAGAGCGGCTGGATGCCGAACTCGATCGCGGCCAACAGTGCGGACACGTTAATGGCCGCGTATCCCGCCAAGCCCGCGGCAAACACGCGGCGCGGGCTGGTCAACTCCGCTTCGCCGGAAGCGGCGCGATACACCAGGTAAGCCACCGATGCTCCCGCGATTCCCATGTTGAAGCAGTTCGCTCCCAGCGCGGTGATGCCGCCATCGCCGAAGAACAGCGCCTGAATGGCGAGCGCAATCGAAACGGAAACCATTGCTCCCCACGGCCCCAGCACCACGGCCGCAATGCCGATCCCGATGGCGTGGCCCGTGGTCCCGCCGGGCAGCGGCAGATTGAACATCATGATGACGAAGGAGAATGCGGCGAACACGGAAAGCAGCGGAATCATGCGCGTGGCCACCATCCGCTTCACGCGCCGCAGCGCTATCCACCAGAACGGGGCGGCGCTTCCGTACAGCAAGGCGCAGGTGGAAGGACTCAGATAGCCATCGGGAATGTGCATGATCGATCAGAGGCGCCGGAACCCGGTCACCGGTAAGCCGCGCCACGCCGGAAACGATAGGTCACCGAGGCTGAGATACTGGAGCGAAGCGGGAACCCTGTGACGCGATCGAACGGGTCGCCCTCGCCGGGAAGCGCCAGAGTTTCCACGGTCTGGCCGCCGTAACCGCTCGCGATAAACACGTTCAGGCCCACATCGATTCCCTTGCTCTCAAAGGGCCGGAGCAGAGCGCCGCGGAACTCGCGAACCGGAACCGAAAGGAATCCTCCGCCCAGCGGCTTGATGCCCACGTGCTCGTACTCTCCGCGCGCGACAAGGTGAAACGGCAGTTTATCCGCGGTGCCCAGAAGATCCCAAATCAGCCGGGGCGCTTCCGGAGTAGGCTCCCCGGTGATTCGGTCGCGGGCATCCGCGCGGGCATACAGAGCCTGTATGAATCCGTGTGCGAAATTATGCCGTGCGGTCACCGTGATCGATTTCAGCAGGCCGGGCCCTTCATCCTGCTGCAGCCCGGTATCGTTCGAGATGCGCGCCAGTTGCTGCGCCGTTGTGATATGCGCGAGAATTACCCGGAAATCTGTACGCGCGATCGTTTTGCTGACGGCCAACTGGTACGACCGCGCTTTGCTGACAATAGTTCCACCCTCGAGCGCCGTGGTTCCGATGCGCGGATCGTTAACGTGAAACGCCTGCCCGTAGCTGAGCGAAACGGACGGCAGATAGGCTGAGACCGGTTCAGGCGGCAGCAGGCTGATGGTGCCTTTCGGAGAACTGATCGAAGCGTGCCGGGAGAACGATAAATCCGGGCGGCGCAGATCCTGATTGTCGAAGCCGATCTCATCGCGCCGGTAGCCGATGTTGTAATGCAGGAACCGCAGGAAGGCGCCGTCGGCGGAAACGAACGGGCTATAGAAATTCAGCAGGATATTATTCGCGGTGACAGGGTCGAACCGGCCCGCTTCATTGATGTGGTCCAAATCGAGAGCGCTGGGCTGTTCGCGCCGGAAATCCGCGCCTGCCAGCAGAGAAAATTTTGAATTGAAGTGCTCGGCATAGAGGAGGTCTTCGGCATTGACGTTGCGGTGTTCGCTTTGGCGGATCAGGCCGTCGCCGAAATTCGGCCGGACATCCAGGGTGTAGTAGCGGTAAAAGCCGGAAAACTGCAACTGGCGCTGCGGCGTCAGGTGCCAGATGTCATTCAGGATCAGCGATCCGTTTGAGGTCTCCTCCTGCTGCCGTGCGTCGTAGGTGTCGCCCGGCGTTTTGCGATCGATCGGAATCAGGCCTGGTTGGAACGCGAACCCGTAGTAGCCGATACCGTAAACCGTCAAATCGTGCTTTCCGAAACTAAACACCTTGGAAACGTTTCCCT
>JALYXI010000275.1 GCA_030947245.1 Acidobacteriota bacterium | reverse complement strand
GGGTAAAGGCGGCCAGCCGGGTAAGGGAGATAGCGAACAAGCTCTGGCCCAGGCTGAGAAACTTCGCCAACAAATCGAGCAGATGGCGCAGGCTGCCCAGCAGCAAGGCAGAGGCAGGCAGGGCGGCGCTCAGCCGGGACAGCAGCAAGGCAAAGCTCAGCAACAAGGACAACAAGGCCAACAAGGGCAACAGGGGCAACAGGGCCAGCCTGGGCAACAGGGTCAGCAAGGCCAACAGGGCCAGGGTCAGCAGGGCGGCGACCGGCAGGGAGGCCAACAGAGCGATGGTCAGCAGGGGCAATCTAGCGATTCCGAATCCGCCGGTATAGGAGGAGGGGGCGGACCATCGATCGGGGACAGCTATAGCGAGGCGA
The DNA here is from genome assembly GCA_030947245.1 of Acidobacteriota bacterium. Classification (GTDB taxonomy): domain Bacteria; phylum Acidobacteriota; class Terriglobia; order Bryobacterales; family Bryobacteraceae; genus JALYXI01. The sequence goes on along the minus strand of JALYXI010000275.1, from coordinate 4,796 downwards.
TGCGCAGTTTGAACCGGCTTCAGCAAGCCACGCGCGACAATCCGGACATCAACAGGCAGCTTCAGAATCTGGCGGGCGAGTTGCGGGGCATGAATCCGCGCGCCAATCAGAACAATCCTGAACTCCTGCAGCGGCTAATCGCTCAAGTGCTGGGCGACGCGCAGCAGATTGAACTCACGCTCCGGCGCAAGACCGACTCGGCGGGGAATCCGCATGTCACCACGCCGCAAACGGTTCCGCCGGGCTATGGCAACGCCGTGGCCGAATACTTCCGGCGGCTGAGCAAGTAATGCTAGCGCCGGGTTTCGAAAAAGGCGCGCAAAATCGCCGTGCATTCGGCGCCCAGGATACCCTCGACCACCTCTACCTGATGGTTCAGGAGCCCTGAATCCGCAATGCGGAACTTGCTCCTGACGCCGCCGGCTTTCAGGTCCCGGGCGCCGAAAATCAGGCGCTTTACCCGCGCCGCCACCAGAGCGCCCGCGCACATGGGGCATGGCTCCAATGTGACGTAAAGGTCCGCGTTCGCGAGCCGGTAATTCCGAAGTTGGGCGGCGGCGGCCCGTAGCGCGGTCATCTCCGCGTGCGCGGTCGGATCGAAGCTGGCAACGGGGCCGTTCCAGCCCATTCCGACGATCCGCCCGTCCGCCACCACCAGCGCGCCCACGGGCACTTCGTCGGCAAATGCCGCCTTTCGCGCCAAATTCAGAGCCTCTCGCATGTAAATCTCGTGCATTTCGGGACACCCGTCCTAAACTAGTTTGTATCCGAAGCCATGAAGCACTTTCCTATGATCTTGAAGAACTGCTGGCGCAACCGGCGGCGCACGGTGCTTACGGTTCTCAGCATCGGCGTCTCGCTGTGCCTGCTTGGCGTATTGCTGGCGATCTATCACGCGTTCTACTTCAGTGACCCGACGCCGGCGCAGGCATTGCGCCTTGTTACCCGCAACCATATCTCGCTCGCCATGCCGATGCCCCAGGCCTACCGCGATAAGATCAAGCGCATCCCCGGGGTGAAGGAAGTGGTGATCGAAGACTGGTACGGCGGCCAGTATATCGACAGCAAAGCGGAGCACCAATTTGCGCGGTTTGCGACGGACCCGGATAAGATCTTCACCGTTCGTTCCGAGATGCGGATTCCGGAAGAGCAGAAGGCCGCGTTCTTGCGCGAACGGACGGCCTGCATTCTTGGCCGGCCCATTGCGGAAAAGCAGCATTTGAAACTGGGCGACAAGATTACGCTGATGGGCGACATTTATCCCGGCTCGCTCGAACTGACGGTACGCGGGATTTTCGATTCCGAGCAGAATGCGGACATTCTGTACTTCAACCGTGAATATCTGGAGCAGAGCATGCGCGTGGGACGCCGCGGGAATGCCGGTATCTTCTTCATTCTTGCCGATTCCATCGCGGACGTGCCCCGCATCGAAAAGGCGGTGGATGAGGAGTTCCACAACTCTCCCGTGCAGACGAAGACGGAGAGCGAAAGCGCGTTTTCGCTGAGCTTTGTTTCGTTTCTCGGCAACGTAAAGGCGTTTCTGCTTGTGGTGTGCGGAGCGGTGATGTTCACCGTGCTGCTGGTGAGCGCGAACACCATCGCCATGTCCGTGCGCGAACGCGTCCGGGAAGTGGGTGTGCTGAAGGTGCTGGGCTTTACGCGCGGCTTGATTCTGATGATCATTTTGTCCGAAGCGGTGATTGTTTCGGTATTCGGCGGGGTGTTGGGCGTGGCGCTGGCCTCGTTGCTGACTGGAGTGGTGCGGCAAATGCCGGCATTTCTCGACCAGTTACGGCACCTTACGCTGACCCCGTCCGTTGCCGCGCTTTGCCTTGCCATTGCGGCCGCAATCGGTTTCGTTTCGGCGTTCGTCCCCGCGTTCCAAGCTTCCCGAATGCCTATACTGGAAGCGCTCAGGAGCTCCGACTAGGGTCCGTTATGGCCGTTCCTCTCTCCTACAATCTCCGCAACTTAGTGGTTCGCAAGACCACCACCCTGATGGCGGCGCTCGGTATTGCGCTCACCGTGGCCGTGCTGCTGGCCATGCTGTCTCTGGTGAACGGGCTGAAGACTTCTTTGCAGGCAACCGGCAACCCGCTGCATGTGTTGGTGCTGCGCAAAGGTTCCACCGCGGAACTTACCAGCGGGGTGAGCCGTCAGGATTTTCAGGTACTGAAGTTCAAGCCCGGGATTGCGCGCAACAGCGCCGGGCAGCCGGAAGCATCTCTTGAAATGATCAGCGTCGTCAACCTGGCGAGCGTGGATGCGCCGGACGGCGTGAACGTGAACCTTCGCGGGATCAGTCCGATCGGGATCGAAATGCGGAATTTGAAGCTGGTGCAAGGGCGCTGGTTTACGGAAGGCCGCCGTGAAATCGTGGTGGGGGAATCGATTGCGAAGCGGTTCCCCAGTGGACACATGGGCGGAACGCTGCATTTCGGCAAAGGAGATTGGGAGATTGTGGGCGTGATGTCCGCCGGCCAGAGCGCGACCAACAGCGAGATTTTCGGAGACCTGAATCAGGTTTCTTCCGATTTCGACCGCACGGAGTTTTTGAGTTCCGCCCTGCTTCGCGCGACCGATGAAGTAGCCGCCGACGCATTGGTCAAAAACATAGCCGCGGATCAGCGGTTGAATGTAGACCCGCTGCTTGAAACGCAATACTACGAAAAGCAGACGAGCTCGGCCGCGCCGATTGAGTTCCTGGGAACTTTCATTGCGCTGATTATGGCGGTGGGGAGCAGCTTCGCCGCTACGAATACGATGTATGCCGCAATCGCGCGGAGGTCGAAGGAAATCGGCACGCTGCGCGTGCTCGGCTTCAGCAAGGGCAGCATACTGTTGAGCTTCTTCGCGGAATCGGTGCTGTTGGCCGGCTTGGGCGGCATCATCGGCTGCCTTCTGGTGCTTCCGCTGAACGGCTTCACAACGGGTATCGGGAATTTCAGCACCTTCAGCGAAACGTCGTTTCGCCTGACCGTCAGCCCGGTCATTATGCTGTGGGGCGTGGGTTTTGCGATGCTGCTGGGGGCCGTAGGGGGCTTTTTCCCGGCGCGCTCAGCGGCCAATAAGGAGATTCTGGTGGCCTTGCGTAGTGTGTAGGGTAACAGGTTGATTGTTATGGAATCGGAACTGAAAAGTCTTCGGATCGATCGTAGCAGCCGCACGGGGGAGCCGAACAAATGGGCGGCTCGCTGGATTGTCGCAGGCGTGCTTATCTTTGTTTCGCTGGGCATTGCGCGTTTCGCTTACAGCAAGCTAAACACCGCCACGGAAGTGGAGACTGTTCGGGTACGCGCAACGGTGCCCGGCAGCGCGGCTGCGGCGGGCGAGACCGTTCTGAACGCCACCGGCTATATCGTGGCTCACCACAAAATAGAGGTCGCGGCCAAGGTGGTCGGTAAGGTCAAGTGGATCGGCGTCGAGAAGGGCGATCATGTGCGTGAAGGCCAGGTGATCGTGCGTTTGGAAGACGACGAATACCGCGCCAGTTTGCAGCAGGCTAAGGGAAATCTGGCCAATTTACAGGCGAAGCTGGCGGAGTTGGAGCACGGTTCACGGCCTGAAGAGATTGCCGTAACGAGCGCCAATCTGGAGCAATCCCGCGCGGACCTGGAAAATGCGAAAGTGAACCTGAACCGCACCAAAGAGCTTGCCCGGGAGGGCGTGGTGGCGAAGCAGGCGCTGGACGACGCGCAGGCCCGCTACGATGGGCAGCAGGCGCGGGTGAACTCGCTATTGAAGACCGACGCGCTGAGCCGTTTGGGACCCCGGCACGAACAGATCGATGCGGTCCGGGGACAGGTGGAGCAGGCTCGCGGTACGGTGGCGTATGCGGAGACACAGCTTGCGGACACCGTGATTCACGCGCCCATAACGGGCACAATTCTGGAACGCGCAGTGGAAAAGGGTGAGTTCGTAACCACCAGTTTCGTCGGGGACCGCGGCGCCAAAGGCTATGTTGTGTCCCTGGCCGATCTGAACGACCTGCAGGTGGAACTCGACATCGCGCAGAACGACTTCGCCAAGCTGCACATGGGCCAGAAAGCTATTGTGACAACGGACGCGTTTCCGGACCGCAAGTACCATGGCGTGATTTTTGAAGTGTCTCCGGAAGCGAATCGGCAAAAGGCGACGGTTCAGGTGAAAGTGAAAGTGGAAGATCCGGACGGGTATCTTCGGCCTGAGATGAATTCGAGCGTGTCGTTCTTGAACGACGCGAAACCGGCGAGTTCGGAGAGCGCGGGGACGCCGCGGGTGGTGATTCCCGCCTCCGCCTTGCGGAACGATAGCGTGTTCGTGGCGCTCAATGGCAAAGCCGTCAGCCGGCCGGTGAAGGCCGGAGCTTCCACCAGCGCCGGCGTGGTGATTGTGCAAGGCCTGATCGGCGGTGAAGATCTGATTCTCGCCCCTCCCGCTTCGCTCAAAAGTGGTGAACGTATTCACGTGAAAGGAGCCTGACCGATGCAGTCCGAAGTAGTGATCGAAACCAGTAAGCTGCGCAAAGAATTCGTTCGCGATGAGTTTCATGTGATTGCTTTGAAGGATGTCGATATCGAAATTCACAAGGGTGAGTTTGTGGCGCTGATGGGACCTTCGGGCTCCGGGAAATCGACGTTGCTGCACCTGATCGCGGCGATGGATTCCGCTACCGGCGGTGAAATTGCCGTGCTGGGCCAGAACCTTCGCAAGATGTCCGACAAAGCGATTGCGCATTGGCGGAATGAAAACGTCGGCTTCATCTTTCAATCGTTCAACTTGATCCCGGTGCTTACCGCCATGGAGAACGTGGAGCT
>JALYXI010000260.1 GCA_030947245.1 Acidobacteriota bacterium | reverse complement strand
GCCGCAAGCATAAGAAAAGTGCTGAAGCGTGTGGACATGGCTATTGCTTCGTTCCAAGCGGCTGTTTGGAGTGCGAGAAGAACTCATCCTGCAATCGCGGGCTCATTTGATCGGCCTTGATGGCACGAATCGCGTTCGCAATATTAGCCGCGGACGCTTTCATGTCGAATTCACCAAGCTCCCGAGTGGCTACGGATCCATCTCCCGCATAGTGATCGGGAAACTTCGCGTACCACCAGATACCGGTATACACGCCTTTCGGCAAATCCAAACGATTCCGGTCAGCGCCGGATTCCGTAGCAGCGCGCTCCATGTGGACCAGATCTGGACGCGACACCATGGTGTGCGAAGTTTCGGATTCGCCCGCATGCGAATCCTGCGTACTTTTCATCGGCGGCCGTCCGGGCGGATACTCACCCCTGGAGTAGATGTAAACGACGTAGTCATGCGGCGACGCCATTTGCGATTGCGCGAAGAATGGCAACAGATTGTTATTACCGCCGTGGCCATTCACCACCAGGATTTTCTTGCACCCGTTCCGCGCCATCTCATCCGTGGTCTCCTGCAGTAGTTCCATCTGCAGCTTTGGACTGTAGGCAATGGTTCCCGGCTCGTGTTTCGCTTCAAAAATCTGTCCGAAGTAGTATTCAGGAAACACGACGGCATACTCCTGCCCCGCGCCTTGGACGGATGAATAGCGGACGTTGATCAGATCCGTGCCCAACGGCAGATGCGGTCCGTGTTTCTCGACGATTCCGAACGGCAGCACACATACGCCACGCGCTTGCGCCACTGCGCGTGCGAAGTCGCCTGACGTCAACTCTTCCCACTTTACCGATAACGCTTGTGCCTCCGCGAAGCGCTCGCCAGCGATGAGAAATAGTGTCAAGACTGCCATCGTCTTTCCAGGTTTCATGGTTTGATTGTATAGTTCCGATGCCGCCGCACGGGAGGCTTGAGCGAAAATCAAGCGAGTGATGATGTTTGTGCGCTGGCGTGCACCCTGGTGGCCGCAGACGGCTGGCATGATGACCACCCGGTGAGATCGTCCTAAATCGACAAAGGGCTGCAGGATAAATTCTGCGAACTCGAATCGCTCGAACAGGAACATAGCTAGGCCGGGCGGTTCCTGGCAGGCAGCCAGAAAAAGCTCGAGAAGTTACAGGAGCATGCCGAAGAGGCCGAGAAAGCCTGAAGGTAATCGAGGGAACCCGAAGCCTTTCATAGATTTTTGACAGCCAGCACAATGCGTTGCGATCCGCAGCAACTCGTTCGTGGGCGGTTATGATCCACCACTCTTCTTATGACAGGGCGAGTTTACTACAAGATAATGTCCTTGTATGTCGTAGGAAATCGGGTAAACCGTGCGGGGCACTGCTCTGCTATCGTGGACCCATGATGCGCGAAACAACAGCCCTGCTCGACGCCTTCGAACATCTGCCGGCAGAAGAGAAGCGCACATTCACCGAAGAAGTACTCCGCCGCGCTCTGCCGTTTGATTCCCCTCCGCTCGAAGACGCAGCAATCGGCGCTGCCTCCGCCGCCCTGTTTGCATCCCTTGATGACGGTGAGGATGCCTATCCCGCAACGCGGTGAGGTCTGGCTTATCGATTTCGGTCTGGCTGGCAAAACCCGGCCCGCAGTTATTGTTAGTGTGGCTTTTCGGCGATCTGGACCGAGCGTTGATCACTGTCATCCCCCACACCACCAGCCTCCGTGGATCGCCTTTCGAGATCGCCGCACGGGTTTCGTTCCTGAAACCGGGCGCGTTTCTGGTACAAGGCGTCACGACATTTCCGACCGTTAAAGCGATCCACCGTCTCGGCAAGTTGCCATCTGAAACATTCGACTCGGTGATGGGCGGACTGCTGCTCTGGCTCGGACACTTTCCGGCATAGACCAGCCGCTTACAGAGTTGTCGGACACAGGGGAGTATTTTTTTATGACCTGCGAATGGTCGGTTTAGGTATCGGGACGGGTTTCAAAAGCCCGCGCTTCCGCCGCGTGTGCTTATTGGAAGCACGTTAAAGCGGCCAACACACGTGATAGCATCTCGTCGAGGTGTCCGCATGCCCTACTTTTTTCCGCATCTCAGGCTCTTGTAACGCGAAAAACCGATTTTTGACGGAGAGCGCCTGCTACGCCCCAGCAGTTCGTCGATGGGCTTAAGGGGCATCTGGCTTCAGAATGGAAACTTGGCCAACGGGTTCTGGGAAACTTGTCGTCTTTCCCTGGACTGCAATTGCGATTTTCGATAACTACGGGCGTTACCTCGGCGATAAATACCATGTCCATAAACACGGTGTAGCTCATTCAGGCTTGTATCTAAGGCAGAGTAGCGATGGGATTGAAATTGTTCACCAGTTCCGCGGAAGTGGCCACATCAAAGGTACGTTAGTTCGAGTTAATGGAAGGAGCGTTCTTTGATTCTGGGGTTTGTTCCGTAGGAGACTACCCAGGAGATTGTGCCGAGAGATATTTCACCATCGAACTTGCCCACTTCCGATAATCCGGCGCTATGTCACATCCCGAAGCGTGCGCTGCCCTGCCCTGTTGCTCAAAGCGCCATACCAACGAAGCAGTATACTTGGAACCAGTGGGAGCGGCATTAGAAGCCGGTCAGGTCCAGCGAAATCGGGTAGACTTTCACGCGGCGCAGAACGGCGACAAAATATCCTTAGGTCGAAGCACAGTGCGGTTCATCGATGCTATATACGTCTTGCATGCGTTTCAGAAGAAATCGAAAAAGGGCATTGCCACGCTGAAACTAGAACAGACCTGATCCGGCAGCGGCTTGCTGTTGCGGAGCGGGCTTACCGCGTGTCATGAACTCAGGCGTTGATTTCGGCCGGCTGGACCACAGGATTTATCGATGAAAAGGGGCATAAAACCATAATGAATGTGACACGCCGCGCCGCGCTAGCACTGCTTGCGGAAACTCTTCTTCGGGCGGCCACGCGCCTTCCTGCGAACAAAAACGTGAAGTGGGCGCTCGGTTCAAACCTGTGGAACTACTTTCCACGCGTGCCATTCACGGACATTCTGGATGTCATGAAGGACACCGGTTTCATTGGCGTCCGCGTCACGCAGTTCCCGAAAATCCTGGAAACCTACAGCATCTCAGCAGCACAGATGAAGGCGGAGGCTGAAAAGCGTGGACTCCGCATCATCACGATCTCGTTCAATGGTCCGGCGCACGACCCTGCGCAAACCGGCGATTTTCTAGCGAACGCGAAGATTGCGATGAATTTCCTGAAAGGCTTCGATGCCAATCTTCTGGTGGTGTTTTCGCCGAACCGTTCCAACCTGAGCGAAGCGGGCTTCAAGACCATGTGCGAGACATACAACAAGCTCGGGGAAGTGGCGGGCGGGATGGGCTTTCGCGCGGGCCTGCACAATCACCTGGGGCAGATGGTGCAAAATCAGGACGAAGTGGAGCGCTGCATGGCAATGACGGATCCGAAGCTGTTCTGGTTCTCACCGGATACCGCGCATCTGTACTTGGCCGGTTGCGATCCAAAGAGCAATCTGGATCGGTACCGCGGCCGGTTGATGATGATGGATTACAAGGATGCGAAGAAGGCTCCCGAGCCGAAGTTCCAGGACCGGATCTTCGACCTGGGAGATGGGGAGATTGACTTTCCGGGATGCCACCGCGTGCTGAAGTCGATGAACTACAAGGGTTGGATCTGCGTGGATCTGGATATTGCGCGGCAGGGGCCGCGGGTGAGTTATCAGCGCTGTGGCGCCTATATTACCGATAAGCTGGAACCCATCTATTCTTGAAGACGGACAAAACGGTAGGCCTGTGCTGGAATTGCATATGGCGCCGGGTCATCGTGTCGGACCGGGGCGGCGAGTTCTGGTTGTGCCGGAAGTCCAACGAAGATCCGCGCTTCCCGAAGTATCCTAGGCTCCCGGTCCTGCGGTGCGCCGGATTCGACGAATCCCGCGGCCCGGAGCAACCGGCTGAAGCTTCCCCTCGCTGACCACGGGAACGCCGTTGACGATCACGTAGGGGATGCCATCTGAATACTGCGCCGGATTTTCGTAGGTCGCGCGATCGGCCACTCGCGCGGGATCGAAGAGCGTTAAGTCGGCATCGGCCCCAACTTTGATTCGGCCTTTGTCCGGCAAGTCGAGACGCTGGGCGGGAAGCAGCGTCATCTTAGCAAGCGCTGTCATCAGCGGTAGGACGTGCTGCTCGCGCACGTAGCGGGCAAGCACCCGGGCGTAAGAACCCGCGCCTCTGGGGTGGCCCTTGCCGTTGTCGATCCACCCATCGCTTGCGATCAGAACCGTGGGGTCGGCCATTGCCAGGCGGACGATCTCTTCCGGGATGTGATGGAGGATCACGTCGCCGCCCTCTTTGCGGTATTTCTCGAAGGTCTGCGCGGTGAGGCGTTCGCCTGTCGCGACCCACTGCAATCCGCCGAAACCGATGCCCAGGCGCTCCTGCCATCCGGGATCGAAAATCGCCGTCTCGAGCCAGGTCATCCCGGCGGTGTAGGGATAGGCTTCGGTAGTGACGTCAAGCGCGTGCCGGCGGGCTCCGGCGATCATCAGCAGGCATTCCGGCGTTTGCCGGAACGCCATGCTGGGCAAGTGAACCACATGCAGGGCGGCTCCGGTAATGGCGGCATCGGAGAGCACTTCCTGGAGCGCGTCGATGACCCCCGGCTCGATCGGCCCGGCGTTACGCATGTGGACGTACACGGCCGTGTGGAACTCCGCCGCCACGCGAAACAAATCCAGGATCTCCAGGCGCGTCGCCAGCGGCATGTAGGCGATGCCCAAGCCTACCCCCATCGCGCCGTCGTCGAGGCCTTGCCGCACGCGCTTCAGAATCACGGCTTGCTGTTCGGCCAACGCCATGCCCGTAACCGCCTTATCGCGCGGCAGGAACGTGCCCGTGTCGCCCAGAACAGCCATCCGGGAAGGGATCTGACCGGAACTGGCGCCGAAGTTGATCAGCGACTTCCCTTCGCGTGCAGCGTACCAGGGCGCAACCGGATTGACCCCCACCTCCATCTCAAGGGCGCTCGTCACGCCATCCCGGGCTTTAAAAGCATAGTTCTCCGGCGTCTGCCCGTGGGAATGGATATCGATGAAGCCGGGCGAAACCACCAAGCCTGTCGCGTTTATGGCTACGCGGCCCTCAAGCGGCCCCGTAGAAACGGCCGCGATCTTACCGCCCAACACAGCCACCGCCCGGACCGCGTCCAGGCCCGATTCCGGGTCCATCACGCGGCCGTTGCGAATCACAAGATCGTAGACTTGCGCCTGCAACGTTGCTGTGATCAGAACGAGCGCAAGCCGCATCTATTTTGCTTTCTTAGTCTTCGGATCTTTTTTGTGATGCTTTGCTTCTTCTTCTTTATCGCGGGCCACCAACTTGTTAAAGTTGCTTTGCTCTCCCGCCGCTGTGTGCTCTTGATAGACCAGCGCGAGGCCGCTCTTATCGAACTTATCGAACCACTCCTCCCACGAAATTTCTTCGAGAGACCCAGCGCCGGAGAAGCCGGGAAAATCGAGACGGATCATGCCTACATCGTTCTTGCCTCCCGTACTGGCAACGTGAGACGGTTTGGCCTTACGGGCTTCCGCCCATTCCCGGATCTCGTCATGATCTGTGGTGTAGTGCGATAGGTGTTCTTCGTGTTTTGGTTTCGTACTCATGGTTGGCGATCAATACAATCCGAGTGCCACATCATCGTGGAAGTGCGAAAGTCAGTACAGCGCCGCCCGACGGCATAGTGACGTATTGGCGTCCCTCCACCTCATAAGTGATGGGCGAGGTGACCAGGCGGGCGCCCGTGTTCATCTTCCAGAGATTCTTGCCAGTGGCGGCATCGAAGGCCATCAGATAGCCGTCCTCGTCGCCCGCGAAGATCAGATTTCCGGCTGTCGAAAGCGTGCCGGCCCAAGGCGCCTTTTGATAACGGAATTCCCATTTGGTTTGGCCGGTCAAAGGATCATAGGCTTTCAACGCGCCCCACTCTTTTTCATCTGTCGCGCCCCGGAAGACACTGCCCCAATAGGCTTTACCCTGCGTGTAGACGGGGGGCTCGGAATAGAAGACGTCACACTGTTCGCGGACGGGGATATAGAAGAGCTTCGTATCGGGATTATAGGACGGAGCCATCCAGTTGGTGGATCCGGCGAGACCGGGGCACACCCGGACCCCTTCGGGCGAGGGCACGGTTCCCGGGAGGACCTCAGGACGGCCCTTATCGTCGAGGCCTTTGGCCCAGGTTTGCCGGGCGAAGGGCCTGCCACTGAGAAATTCTCCGGTTTCGCGGTCCAGAATATAGAAAAATGCGTTGCGGTTGGCCTGCATCACCACTTTGCGGGGCTTTCCCCGCCATTCGATGTCGAGCAGCATGGGAGTCTCTTCGGCATCCCAATCGTGAAGATCGTGTGGAGTAAATTGAAAGTGCCACTTGAGGGTTCCCGTATCGGGATCGAGCGCGATTAAGGAGCAGGAGTAGAGATTGTCGCCCTTGCGGACCTCGCCGTAAAGATCCGGGCCGGGGTTACCGACGCCCCAATAGGTGAGGTTCAGCTTCGGGTCATAAGTGCCGGTCATCCAGGCGGGGCCGCCGCCGCGCATGGCGGAATCGCCGAGCCAGGTGTCGCCGCCGCGTTCGCCCTTCAGCGGGATGGTGTAGAAGCGCCAGGCGCGCTTTCCCGTAGCGGCATCGTAGGCTTCGATGAAGCCGCGCACCCCCTGTTCGCCACCGGAGATCCCGACAAGCACTTTGTCATGTATCACCAGGGGAGCAAGTGAGCCGTAATGAGTGCCTTCTTTCCAGGGGGCCATTTCGGCTTGCCAGAGGAGCCGCCCGGTTTTGGAATCGAGAGCGACGACGTTCGAATCCGGGGTGACCATGAAAAGCCGGTCGCCAGAAATCGCCAGGCCGCGGTTCACGCCGGAGACTTTGCGATCCGGCGGGAAAGAGTGCTTATACTGCCAGAGCTGCCGTCCGGATTTGGCATCAAGGGCTACGGCGATGCCCTTCGGAGCCGTGATGTACATCACTCCGTCGACCACCAGAGGCATGGTTTCAAACGCGCCGGATTCCCCGGTTTGATAAATCCATTCCAGGCGCAGGTCCTTCACATTGGCAGTGTTGATCTGCTTCAGGGTGCGATGGCGTATGGCGCTGTAATCGCCCCAATAGGTGAGCCAGTTTTTCTGTTCAGTCAGGGCGTTATCGAGACGCGCGGGTGTCACCTGGGCGAACAGGGGCGCGGCGGCAAGAAGGGTAGCCAGCAAACGGCGCATTAGTGGATTCCTTTCGCTTTCTGTGCGTCTGTGGATGCGGTGACGCCGCCGCGTAAGGTTTCCATGTAGGCAATCAGATCGTTCAGGTCTTTCGCGGGCATGTTTGTATAGGCCGGCATCAGGGACTTGGTTTCGGCGACCACTTCTTTTAACTCGGCTTTGCTGAAAAGGGCAAAGGTTTGGTCCGGCTTGCGAATCTGCACGGAGAAGGTGTCCTCATTGATCCGTACTCCGCGAATCTTCTTGCCATCGCGGGTGACGGCGGTGATGCCCTCATATTCGGGCTGAATATCGGCGGAGGGATCCGTGATGGACTGTTTCAGATAATCGACTGAGCGCGCGGCGCCGATGCGGGTGAGTTCAGGGCCATAGACGCTGCCGGTGTTACCG
>JALYXI010000224.1 GCA_030947245.1 Acidobacteriota bacterium | reverse complement strand
GAATGAAACCGCGCTGAAAGAAGGCTCTACCGGCGGCGGTGTAAGCCGCTATTTCGGCCTGCCATCCTATCAGTCAGGCGCCGCCGTGCCCAACCATCCGGAGACCGGCTTTGCCGGCCGCGGCGTTCCCGATGTAGCGGGCGACGCCGATCCACAGACCGGTTACATCGTGCGCGTCAACGGCGCGCAAGCTGTGATCGGTGGCACCAGCGCCGTTGCCCCGCTGTGGGCCGCGCTGGCTGTACTGGTCAACGAAGGCAGCCCAACACCCGTGGGCTATTGGAATGCCGCTCTCTACAAAGCGCCAACCGGCAGTTTTCACGATATCCAGTCTGGAAACAACGGCTTCTATCATGCTCGTCCCAAGTGGGATCCTTGTACCGGCCTTGGCACGCCCGTCGGATCTTCTCTGGTGAAGGCACCGGCCAAAAAGCCCTCTAAAAGACATCACGTTACGTAAGAGCTTCCCCGGCAAACTCGCGCTCGACGTTGTAAACTACGGCTCTCCGCATGCCTCGCATCCCTGCACTGCTTCTTCTGGCGGTCACTCCCGCATTCGCCCAAACTCCGTTCTCAGATCTTCGCTACCGCGCCATCGGACCCAACCGCGGCGGGCGCGTCACTGCGGTTACCGGCGTTCCTACCCTGCCCCTTACGTTTTATATGGGCTCCACCGGCGGCGGCATCTGGAAGACCACCGATGCAGGCCATAACTGGCGCAACATCTCCGACGGCCAGCTCCCGGTCGGCTCCATCGGTGCAATCGATGTGTCTTTGTCAGACCCGGACACCATCTACGCCGGTACCGGCTCTTCGAAGATCCGAAGCAATGTGTCCATCGGCCGGGGCATCTTCAAATCCACGGATGCCGGACGCACCTGGACCTTCACCGGGCTCCGCGATGCAGGCCAAATCGCCACCGTTCGCATCCACCCCACAAACCCGGACATTGCCTTCGTCGCAGCCCAGGGCGACCCGTTCACCGCGACCCATGAGCGGGGCGTCTACCGCACCACCGATGGCGGCAAGAGCTGGAAGCAGGTCTTCTTTCTTTCCGATCTCGCCGGTGCGGCGGATCTCGAACTGCAGCCCGGCAATCCGAACGTGGTGTTCGCCTGCATGTGGCATGCCCAACGCAAGCCCTGGACGATCATCAGCGGCGCGCGCGAGGGCGGTATCTATAGATCGGCCGACGGCGGCGATACTTGGAACAAACTCGCAGGCGGTTTGCCCAACCAGCTCTTCGGCCGTTCGAATGTCGCCCTTTCCGCTGCGAAACCCAATCGCGTTTATGCGCTGATTGAAGCGAAGCCCGGCTCCGGCCTGTACCGCTCGGAAGACTCGGGCGCCACTTGGTCGCTGGTGAATGGTTCGCCTTCACTCATTACGCGCCCGTTCTATTACGACACCCTCGGCGCCGATCCTAATAACGCGGAGATCCTCTATGTAGGCGACGAAGGCTGGTTCAAGTCCACGGATGGTGGCAAGTCATTCAGCCGCGCCCCCGTTCCCCACGGCGACAATCACGACCTCTGGATTAATCCGAAAGATTCCAACTATATGATTCAGGCGAATGATGGCGGCGCTAACGTTTCCGTGGATGGCGGGCGCACCTGGAGCACCCAGAACAATCAGCCCACGGCCGAAATCTATCAGGTCGCGGTGGACAACCAGTATCCTTACCGGCTCTACGGAGCGCAGCAGGACAATACGACCGTCATCATCCCGAGCGCCCCCACCGGTGACGGCCAGGAATTCCGCTTTGGACCCGGCTGTGAAACCGGCCCTATTATCCCCGATACGCAAGACGCGAAGATCGTATACGGCGGTTGCAAAGGCCAGTTCAGCCGCCAGAATATCCTCACGAACAACGAACAGCGCTACTGGATCGGAGCCGAATCGCTCTACGGCAATCCCGGAAGCGATCTGATTTTCCGCTTCCAGCGCGTCTCGCCCATGGAGGTTTCGCCTCACGCTCCGCATACGGTCTACTACTGCTCTCAGTACGTCCACCGTACTCATGATGGCGGCGTGCACTGGGAACGGATCAGCCCGGATCTGACCGCGCATCCTGAAGGGACGCAAGGTGCGAGCGGCGAACCCATCACCCGCGATGCAACCGGTGAAGAGGTCTATAGCACCATTTACGCCATCCGCGAATCGCGTGTGCAGCAAGGAGTCATCTGGGCGGGCTCGAACGATGGCCTGGTTCACGTAACCCGCGATGATGGCAAGACCTGGGCCAACGTCACTCCGGGGGGCCTTCTTCCCGGGGGCCGCGTTCAGAACATCGAACCTTCTCCGCACCGCGCCGGAACCGCGTACGTCGCAATCTACCGCTACCTGCTGGGCGATTTTGCGCCCTACCTCTACCGCACCGACGACTTCGGTAAGTCCTGGACCAAGATCACCAAAGGCTTTGCCCCGGACGAACCTACCCGCGTTGTCCGCGAAGATCCCAGCCGCCCGGGCCTGCTCTACGCTGGAACCGAATTCGGCATGCACATCTCATTCAACAATGGCGCCGATTGGGAGCCTTTTCAGCTGAACCTGCCTGCCACGCCCGTGACCGACCTAAGAGTCGCGCATCAGGATCTGGTTCTGTCCACCCAAGGCCGGGGCTTCTATATCCTCGACAACCTCACCCCGCTCCATCAAACCCTCAACGCCGTCACGCTTGTGAAGCCCCGCGAAGCCGTCCGCACGCCCGGCCGTGGAGCACGTACAGGAGCGCAGATCGATTACTATCTCCCCACTGCCGCAACCGATGTCAAAATCGAAATCCTCGATCACTCAGGCGCCTCGATCCGCACTTTCACCACGGAGGCTCCCGTGGCCGCGGATGCCGCATCGGCTGCCGCCGATGACGAAGAGGAAGGGCCGCGCTTTCGCGCCGCGCCCGTGCGCCTCGACAAAACAGCCGGGCTTCATCGCATTGTCTGGGACCTTCGGTACCCCGGCTCGTGGCCTACCCTGGCGCAAGGACCCGTGGCAGTCCCCGGCGCCTACACCGTACGCCTCACCGCCGGTCCGGCAACCGTCACACAGCCCCTCGAACTTACCGAAGACCCCCGCATCACAGACGACGGGGTTACCACCGCCGACCTCCAACAGCAATTCGAGCACAATATGAGAGTGCGCGATCTGTTAAGCGACACAAACCGTCTGGTTGCCAGAGCAAAGGCGGACCACAATGCCGCCCTCCTGGAAAGGCTTGTGACGCCTCCCATCCGGTACAGCAAACCCGGCTTGCAAACACAGGTGCAATATCTGTACAGCGTCGCCAACTCCAGCGATCAAAGGCCCGGCGAAGATGTGCTGGACCGCTATCGCAAGCTTCGCGAGCAACTGACAATTCTTCAGCGCTGACCGCTCATCAGTATGAAAAATTATTAATCAAATTATTATGCGGCTGATTTCACCCGTTTGTCATGTCATCTTCTCCGATTTACGTGGCGGTAAAGTAATCATTCGTCCATGAAACCCCTGTAGTGTGAGCTTTCACCCAAGCTTTTCGGTCTCCATCCTAGGACAATCAAGTTGGGCATAATAAAGACTGCCCAGGAGAGAATCATATGAAAAAGACAGCCTTAGCACTCCTGATGAGCGCGGCTATGTTGCCGCTGACATTTGCTCAATCGGGCAGCACCGGATCGGGTCAAACCGGATCTGGTTCCACGGGTTCTAGTTCCACCGGCAGCACCACCGGAACCATGGACCACAGCGGTAACATGGACGACAAGGGAACCATGAACAAGAAAGGTAAGAAGGGTAAGATGAAGAAGGGTTCGGCGACCGGTACCTCGGGTACCACCGGCTCTTCCACCAGCGGTTCGGGTTCCAGCACCACGCCTCCCCCGACTGTTTAATGAGTAAGGATCATGGGCCAGTGATATTTTCACTGGCCCATGGTGTTTTTAGAATAGTTTACGGCCCACTTTAGATATCTCAGCAATTCCTTCCTGTTCTCCCAAACGAAAATAGTAAATGCCCCAGGCGTAACACGGCTGGCATCAATTCCTGAGTACGTTTCTATTCTCCATTGCAAGTAAGGGCTTTTCCAGGGCGTCAGGCGATACCCCCTCGTTAGCCGCCACAGCGCAGCCGGAAGGCGCAATGTAGTCCAAATCACTGCCCACGTTTCGAAACTGCGTCCTCTTTAGCCGCGTAATACCCGCTCCGCGTTCGCACCGACGGATGATTCGGACCATTGGCGATTACCTTCACAGTCCGGAACGAACCGTCCATGGCGGGATTGCTGGAGGAGTAACCGATGGTGTACTGGTTCCGCAAATCGCGCGCTACCTGATGAGCGATCCGGTCCACGTCCGAGGCATCCTTCGGGAAGAATGCAAGGCCGCCCGTAGCTTCAGTCAAGCTGACCAGCGCTCGCTTCGCCCGGTTTGCCTCCCGCCGCTCTTCTTCACTGAGAAGTCCGATTGCGTAGATCTCAGTTTCGCTTCCGGTTTGCTGCGCCGCCTGAACCAGATTCTCCAGACTGATCATGCTGGCGTTATCGTTTCCATCAGTTACCACCAGCAGCACTTTCTTGTCTTTCTTGGCCTTCTCCCGCAAATGATCGATCGACATCCGGATGGCATCCCTCATCGCGGTGCCGCCGCGTGAATCGATTTTGGTTAGGCCCTGCTGCATCTGCTTAATATCGCTGGTAAAATCCTGATCGAGATAGGCTTCATCGTTAAAGTTCACTATGAACACCTCGTCTTCCGGATTCGATTCCTTCACCAGGGCCAGCGCAGCCGATTCCACCTTCTGGCGTTTGTCCCGCATGCTGCCGCTATTGTCGATAATCAGGCCGAGTGACACAGGAACGTCTTCCTGCTTGAAGACTTTAATCTGCTGCAGTTTCCCGTTCTCGAAAACTTCGAAAGCACTCTTCTGAAGGTTCGTTACCAGATGGTTGCTCTTGTCGAACACCGTTGCATGCAGCACCACAAGATGCGCATCGGTCGAGAAAATTACCGGCCCTTCGTCCGGCTTGAAAACATTATCTGGCTTCTGCGCGCCGGCGAACACTAGAGTAAAAAGAAAACAGATGGATAGTCGCATGCTATTGAGTGGGAGCATAGTAGCCTAGTCTCCAGAAAGCTTTCAGGGGCGGCAGACCGCGCGGCTGAACCAGCGTGACCTTCACTTTCCGGTATTTACCATTGCGTTCGGCATTGGTTGGCGTGTAGCCCAACAAATATTGGTTTCTGAGCTCGATTCCGATCTTCGCCGCGATGTCCGGCAATTCATTCAGATTGTCCACAGCAAATGCGCGCCCGCCGGTCTGTTCCGAGATCTCAGAAAGCAATCCGGGGCCCGCTAACTCTTCGGCGGTGCGCCCTCGCCCGGCCGCTCCTTCATAAATACCGATCGCGTAGATTTGGACGTCCGCTTCCCGTACCAGGTTCTTAATTTCGCTTTCCGTATACCGGCTGCTGTTGTCGCCGCCATCTGAAATAATCAGCAGGGCTTTGCGCGCATTCCGGCCCTTTTTCATGGTGTGCAAGCCCAAATACACCGCGTCCAGGAGCGCCGTCCGCCCTTTGGATTGAGTGAAGGTCAGGCGATTCTGTATCTCTTCCAGACTCGTTGTAAACGGAACCACCAATTCCGGCCGGTCATTGAATTCCACAAGAAAAAACTCGTCTTCAGGATTCGTGGTGCGAAAGAATTGGGCTACGGCCTGGCGCGATTTTTCAAGCTTGCTGCCCATGGAACCGGAAGTGTCAAAAATCAGGCCCACGGAAATCGGCGCATCCTCGCTGGCGAAATACTGCAGCCTTTGCTCCGCTTTATCTTCGAACACGCGAAAGTTTTCTTTCTCCAGACCGGTTACAAAGCGGTTCAGCGGATCTGTCACCGTTACCGGGATCTGCACAACCGTGGTGTCGATTCGGATATTGGAGCGCGGGGTGGCAGGGGCTGTTGCAGATGGCTTTGCGCGAGGTTCGATTTGTACTTTCTGCTGGTCTTCGGCGGTGCCCAGGTGCGGGGCCAGGCACACTGCGAACCACAAGATAATCATGGAACAGAGGAACCGGGGTGGGCGGGCAAACATAGGGTCGCAACCCTTCTAAGCCGAAGTCTAACACATAGGTTTTTTATGCTAAATTCGTTTGTGCCCCGCAAAATACTGGGCGTAATCCCCGCCCGGTACGCAAGTTCCCGTTTTCCCGGTAAAGCGCTGGCCCGTCTTCACTCAAAATCTATGCTCCAGCATGTGTGGGAGCGCGCGTCCGGTTCCCGGTATCTGACCCATTTGATTATCGCGACGGATGATGGCCGGATCTATCAGGAGGCGCGGCGTTTCGGGGCCGATGTGCGCATGACACGGGAGGACCATCTCTCGGGAACGGACCGCGTGGCGGAAGTGGCCTCAGCGAGTGACGCCGAACTGATCGTCAACATCCAGGGAGACGAGCCGCTGATCGATCCCGAGGCGATCGATGCCGCGATCCTTCCTCTCGCGCACGAGCCCGCGATCCTAATGGGTACTCTCAAGAAAAAGATCGAAGACCCGAGTGAAGCCGGCAATCCGAACGTTGTGAAAGTGGTTACCGACCGGTTTGAAAACGCTCTTTTCTTCTCCCGCTCGACGATTCCGTATCGGCGCGAAGGTGTTTTCGAACACTTCAAACACATCGGCCTATATGTGTATAGCCGTAATTTTCTTCTCGGCTATTCCGATCTACCGGTTGGCCCTTTGGAATCGGCCGAACGTCTCGAGCAACTCCGGGCTTTGGAGAACGGATATAAGATCCGCGTGGTTCCGACGGAATACGAGTCTTTAGGGGTCGATACCCCGGAAGACCTGGAACGCGTGTCGCAATTGTACGACAGGAGTCTCGCTTACATACGGAATGGCTAAGTACATCTTTGTCACAGGCGGCGTAGTCTCTTCTCTCGGAAAGGGAATTGCGGCGGCGTCGATTGGCTGCCTTCTTGAAAGCCGCGGTCTTACTGTCGCGCTCCAGAAGTTCGATCCCTACCTGAATGTCGACCCCGGGACCATGAGCCCGTTCCAGCATGGCGAGGTTTTTGTCACTGACGACGGCGCCGAAACCGATCTCG
The DNA here is from genome assembly GCA_030947245.1 of Acidobacteriota bacterium. GTDB lineage: Bacteria > Acidobacteriota > Terriglobia > Bryobacterales > Bryobacteraceae > JALYXI01. Next base: position 1,426 of record JALYXI010000224.1, on the reverse strand, counting down.
ACCTGGGCCACTATGAGCGCTTCACACACGCCAAGCTGACGCAAGCCAACAACCTGACCAGCGGCCGCATTTACGAGCAGATTATCCAACGCGAACGGCGCGGCGATTACTTAGGAAAAACCGTGCAGGTGATTCCGCATGTGACCAACGAGATTAAAGCCGGAATTAAGAAGGTCTCGGAAGGCGTTGATGTGGTGATCGTTGAAATTGGCGGCACAGTGGGCGACATCGAATCCCTGCCGTTTCTTGAAGCGATCCGCCAGGTGCGCCACGAACAAGGCCGCGAAAACTGCATTTTCGTTCACGTAACGCTTGTGCCCTGGATTGCCGCCGCGCAGGAATTGAAAACCAAGCCGACGCAGCACAGTGTGAAGGAGCTGCGCGCAATCGGAATTCAGCCGGACATCCTTCTCTGCCGCGCGGAGCGCTTTCTTCCCCAGGAGATGAAGGAGAAAATTGCGCTCTTCTGCGACGTCGCCGTCGAGGCCGTCGTCACCGCAAGCGATGTCGACTCCGTGTATGAGGTTCCTCTTTCGTTCGCACAGGAAGGCGTCGATGAGATCTTGCTGCGGCAACTTAAGATTGAGCCGCGGCCGAGCAATCTTGTGCAGTGGCGCGGCATGGTCAACCGGATGCGGAGTCCGGTGGACGAGGTTTCGATCGCGATCATCGGCAAGTATGTCGAATACGAAGATTCCTACAAGAGCTTGAAAGAGGCGCTGCTTCACGGCGCGCTTGCCCACGGGTTGAAGCTGGACCTGCACTGGATTGAAGCGGAAGGTGTGGACGGCCGCGGTTGGGAGCGCCGATTGCAGGATTTCGATGGCATTTTGGTTCCGGGCGGATTTGGGAAGCGCGGGATCGAGGGAATGCTGAATGCAATCCGGTTTGCGCGGGAACAGCGGGTTCCGTACTTCGGCATTTGCCTGGGCATGCAGGCCTTGGTGATCGAGTTTGCCCGCAACATCTGCGGCCTGGAATGCGCCAACTCGACGGAGTTCGATCCCGCGACGCCCCACCGCGTAATCTACAAGCTTCGTGAATTAAAGGGCATTGATGAACTGGGCGGCACTATGCGGCTGGGCGCTTGGCCGTGTGTGCTGGCCGAGGGCAGTATCTCGCGCGAATCCTACGGTGCGGCTGAAATCAGCGAACGTCACCGCCACCGTTTTGAGTTCAATCGGGAATTTGAGAAAACGCTGACGGCGGCGGGGCTTCGGATCACGGGCGAAACGCCCGACCGCACTTATGTCGAAATTTGCGAGCTTGAAGATCACCCCTGGTTTCTGGGGTGCCAATTTCATCCCGAGTTCAAGTCGAAGCCGTTGGAACCACATCCTTTGTTTCAGTCTTTTATCGGCGCAGCTTACGAATACCGGCACCGGCGAATGATGCCGCTTGAGCAGTAGATGCTTCTGATCGCGGG
>JALYXI010000245.1 GCA_030947245.1 Acidobacteriota bacterium | reverse complement strand
GGCGGGCGATGAGCGCGCAGCCAATCGTTGATGCCGGGTTCGAGCCACGGCTGGCCCGGGGCTCCGCTGCGGCTCTGATACACCAGAGGTCCAGGGGCAATCCTTTGGCAGGCATACTCCAGTTGGGAGACGTACCAGCTTCCGTCCGCCATGCTTTTAGGAATGCTGTGCGCGGTGAATACCACTTGCGCGCCCGGGAGTTGGGCAAGAGCTTCCCCGACTTGCTCACGCATGGGTTCGAGAAAGCCGGGGTTGTCGAAGAACTGCGGAATTTTCGTAATTTCCGGCGCGCCTTCGCCCACTTCGGCCTGCGCTTTGGCGATGTCTTCGCGGTACTGGCGGCACCCTGAGTAGGAACTGTAGGCGGACGTGAAGAAGGCGAGGGCAGTGCGGATGCCATCGGCGCGCATGGCACGGAGCGCGTCGGGAAGGAACGGTGTCCAGTTCCGGTTGCCCCAATAGATCGGGATAGAGAGTTCGGGCCGGAGCGCTTCCATCAGGGCGCGATTCTGATCGTTGATAGGGCTGCGGCCGCCCAGGTGATAGTAGTGTTCGGCAACGGCTAAGAGCCGTTCGCGCGGCACGTCGCGGCCCTTGAGCACAATTTCCAGGAAAGGGATGACGTCTTCCGGCTTTTCCGGACCACCGAAGGAAACGATCAGCAGGGCCTGGTAAGGGGACACTGATTCCATTGTGCTAAACAATCGCGAGCGGGCGAACGGGAGCGCCGGTGCCGCCTTCGATTCGGAGCGGGGCCGCGATGAAAAGAAACTCGTTGACCGATTCCGCCGCAAGTTGTTCCAGATTGAGGTTTTCTATCAGGTGGATGCCGCGCTCGACGAGCATGTGGACGTGGACCGGCATCGCGGGATCCGGAACATGCTCGAAGGCGACGGTATCGGATCCGGCCGCGAAAATCCCGTGACCGCTCAGCCACTGCGCGCCGGCGAGCGCTGGCCCGGGACCGTGAACTTCTGAAATGTACTCGCGAGAATTTCGCCAGAAGCGTGCCCAACCGGTTCGGAACAGGACCACGTCACCGGCGTGAATCTCAATGCGGGCTGCGGTTGCGGCGCTTTGGAGGTGCTCCGGGGCGATGACAAAATCGCGCGGCAGAAAATCCAGATGCTGAAGACGGGCAATATCGAGAAGTACGCCCCGGCGGAGAATAGGGGCAATGGCCGCGGCCGAGTACGTAGGAATTCCCTCAGTCCACGATTGAGACTCTGTCACCTGATGGCCGTTGAACCAGCGTCCGTTGCAGGAGAAGTGGTTGAGCGCATCGATATGGGTACCGGTGTGGCCGCTCATAGAAAGGCTGTCGGCGGCGGAGCTCATTCCGGAGGGGTCGACAAAATCGCCGTGCTTTTTGGTAAGCGAGAAGAGAAAGGGAGGATGCGAAGGATGGTGCGGCATCCCCACGAAATAGGGCTGTGAAAGATCGTAAACGGGACGCTGTGGGAAGCCGGCGATCACGAGGCGGCGCGGCTAATCCTGCTTCGAGTAATAGTAGGTGTACTTGCTATAGAGCTCGGAAGCGCGCGCACCGTTGGCGACGATTCCGAGCACATTGTTTTCGCAAAGCGATTGCATGGCGCGGATCACGTTGTCATACGTGGTCGCGCCAATGCGGACGACCAGGAGCACGCCATCCGTCATGGTGGAGAGCAGGTTGGCGTCGGCGGAGAAAAGAAGAGGCGGCGTATCGATGATCACCCAGTTGAAAATGCGGGGGAGGCTCTGAACCATGGTTTTCACCTGGCGCAGATTGAGCAATTCCAACGGATTCTTGACGGGGCTACCAGCAGGAAGGAAATAGAGATTGGTATTGCCGATGCGTTTGATCGCGTCTTCGAGAGGCACGCCATCCAGCAGGTAATCGGAAAGACCGGGACTGCGCTCCGCCTGGAACAGATTGTGGACCACGGGACGGCGAAGGTCGAAATCGGCCAGGAGAACCGCATTTTCAGCTAACTGAGCCTGCGCCACAGCGAGATTGGCCGCAGTGAACGTCTTGCCTTCGGCGGGCGACGCACTGGTCACGACGACCGTGTGTACGTTTTGTTGGCCCTGGATATGGTTGAGGCGCGTGCGAAGGCTGCGAAACTCCTCACCGGGCATTTCGTGCAGCCGGTCCAGATCGATGAGGTGCGATTCAGGGGCTACCTGGAACGGAATCTCCCGAACTTTGGCGAGGAATCCTTCGAAATCGATTTCATGTGGAACAGCCTCGCGAGCGCCGGTTTCGAGATCCAAATAGCGGAGCGAGTCATCGACCAGCAGCGGGGCTTCCGGAATATTCAACTCCGGCGGCAGTTCTCCGGCAGGCGGGATATGATTCGAGTCTCCGAATTGTTCCGCCCTCCGCAATGCATCGTGTACTCGGCTCATGTATTCGCTCTGTTGTGTCCGTGGGTTGGGTGAATGGAATCCGATCAGGCGCCGCTTAGGAAATAGTGGTAGTACATGGAACCGCTCATGGCGACGATGCCGAGAATGATGCTGGCTGCCCATCCGACATACGTAAGGCGGCGTTTTCGCCGGACCAGGAGATCATTTTCCAGGAGAGGAATACTGCTCAGGATGGGAAGATTGGTGTAGGCGCGGACGTCCTTCAGGTTCTTGAGAGACGCGTCCTTCATTTCTTTCACGCCGGTGAGAAAAACGCCAAGCATCAGGCCCATGCCTACGCCGATTCCCGTGATCATGGAGCGATTGGGAGCTGTGGGTACTTCGGGAAGGGAAGCGTTGTCGAGGACTTCCAAATTCTCGCCGACTTTACCTTTGTTCACATGCTCATAAGTGGCCGCCGCAGCTTGTCTGCGCTCCAAGCTCTGGTAGTTGGCCGAGGCCAGCTCATGCTCCCGAATGAGGGCGACATACTTTTGCTGGTTCGCGGGAACCTGGGAGACCCGGCTCTGATAGGTGGCCATCGCTTTATTGATTTCGTCCAACTGCTTCAAGCGCCCGAGCCGCTCGCTTTCCTTGTTCCGAAGCTGGGTATTCACCATATCGATGCCGCCCTGAATATCATTCAAGCGCTCCTGAACCATGGGAGAGGTAGCCTTCTTCGCTGTGGCGGCCTTCGGTTTCAGAGCTTCCTCATCTTCGAGCAATTGCAACTGATCGCGCTGCTTTTTCTTGAACGCAAGCTGGTTCTTGGCATTCCTGATATTCGGATAGGTTTCCGTGTAGATTTCGCGCATTTGCTGGAGTTGCGATTCGTAATCGGCAATCTCCCTGTTCAGGGCGCTTAACCGGTCACTCTGAATCTTGGCCGCACTGCCTTCCTGGGTGGCGCTTGCAATACTGGAATAGGTATCATGCTGCATCTTCAGGGTTTGCAGGTTCGTTTCGAGGGTTAGCTTTTCTTCCGAAAGCCGGCCCAGCGCGTCGTTGACACCGGTCATCTGCTGCTGTAAACCGTTCAACGCCTGGAGATTGACCTGAAGCTCCTCAGGCAAGTGGCCCGCATTTTGGACCCGGAAGTTGGTGATCTCTGTGTCCAGCCGGTCTATTTCGGCCTTGGCCTGGGCGACTTCGCGCGTCAGGAAGTCCGTCGTCACCTTTCCGTTGCTTCTTTGCGCGTTCTCCATCGCATCCATGAACTTTTGGATCAGCACTTGAACTACGGCCTGAGCCTTCACGCGGTCCGGGTAAGCGTAAGCGATCTCAAATGCCGACGCGGGCCTGCCACCGCCCGCCGGACTGAAAATGTTGATCTTTATGTCTCTGGCCCGCATCACCTCGATTACGTCCTGAAGCGGTTGTTTATCGCGCTCCCGCCGGTACAGATTCAGGGCGGGGCGCTGAATCAATTCAGACAGACTGTCCCGGCTCAGAATGTCCTGCTGCATTTGCCCAATGCGTTCGTTCATCTGCTGGCTGACAGTGGAAGGAACCATTTCGTTTGAGATTTGGGCCGGGGAAATCCGCATCACCGCTCTCGATACATAGGTATTGGGAAGCAAAAAAGCGGCGACGCAGGAAATCACAAGACCGGCGAAGAGCGGGCCGAGAATCCAACTGGTATGGCGCCGCACAATGTCAATGTAATCTTCAACATCCAGCGCGCGCCGGGAGATGCTGACGTATTGCGTAGAGGGGCTCATAGGTGACTGAGTTCCTTATTAGTTCCGAACAGGATTGCTAGGGAACAAAAATCTGGTCTCCGTTCTGAATTTGGATGTTCTGCTCCATGCGTTTGCCGTGACTCACTTCTTTGTAGTTGAAATTAAACTTTTTTGTCTCAAT